>CACYDT010000020.1 GCA_902773295.1 uncultured Veillonellaceae bacterium
AGCATCTTTTCCGGCCTCAACAATCTGGACGTATGCACGGTTCTTTCGGACAGCTACGCCGATGCCTTTGGCTTTACGCAGGAAGAAGCGGCAAGGCTCATGGAGGAGTGCGGGGTGGGGGATAAATTGCCGGAACTGAAGAAATGGTATGACGGCTATCGGTTCGGGCAGGTGGACATCTACAATCCCTGGTCGGTGATCAACTTCATCAAGAACGGCTGCAAGTTCCAGCCCTACTGGCTCAATGTTTCTGGAAACGGCATTCTCCATGTCCTTCTGGAGCATGTGGACGAGGATCGCCGGAAGGAACTGGAGGGGCTCATGAAGGAAATCCCCGTGGAGGCGGTCATTGACGAGGGAGTCATCTATCCGGACATCCACGAAAGCAGCAATGCCCTCTACATGATGATGCTCACCACGGGCTACCTGAAAGCCGTGGAAGCTTACTGGGATCCCACGGGAGAGGAGCTTCCTTGTTGCAAGCTCCTGATTCCCAATAAGGAAATCCGCATGGTCTACCGGAAGGAAATCCTCGGCTGGATGGCTACGAGGTCGGATACCATCCAGCTTCGCCACATGCTCCGCGCCATGGTGTCGGGGGACGCGGCAACCTTCCAGAACCGTCTGCAGAAGATATTGACGGGCATTGTAAGCTGCCACGATGCCGCCCGCAACCCGGAGAATTTCTACCATGGGCTTATGCTGGGATTCGCTGTCCTCATGAGCGGTTCCTATCGCGTGGAGTCCAACCGCGAAAGTGGCTACGGACGCTTCGACATCGCCTTCTTCCCTTTGAAGGACGGTGCGCCGGGAGTCATCCTGGAGCTGAAGTCGGCGAAATCCGAGGAGGCCATGGAGGAGAAAGCAAAGGAAGCCCTGCGCCAGATTGGGGAGAAAGCCTACCTCGCAGAACTTTCTAGGCAGGGAGTGAAGGAGATCTGGAAGTACGGCATTGCCTTCCATGGGAAGAAGGTATGGATTTTTGCGTAACTTATTGAAGTTTTCTCTCCGTATGCTAAAATAAGGGGAAACGTATCTGTCCATGGTGCGTGGAAGCAGGCGGCAGGGAAAGCGAGGGGGAGATATCTTGATGGAGCTATTAGCACCCGCAGGAAGCAGGGAATCACTGGTGGCAGCGGTGGAGAGCGGCGCAGATGCCGTGTATTTGGCAGGGAATATGTTCGGCGCCCGTGCCTATGCCAGCAACTTCGACGAGGATGGATTGCGGGAGGCCGTTTCTTTTGCCCATCTTCGGGGAGTTTCCGTTCATGTGACGGTCAATACCATTGTAGATGATTCAGAGCTTCCCCAACTGGCAGCTTATTTTCGGTTTCTCTATGAAATTGGAGCCGATGCCGCTCTCATCCAGGATTTGGGCGCAGCCAAACTGGCTCGGGCGGTGGCTCCGGATCTTCCTTTGCATGCCAGCACGCAGATGACCGTCCACAATCTGGAAGGCGTCCGTGCCTTGCAGGAATTGGGGTTTTCCCGCGTGGTGCTTTCCAGGGAACTCTCCTTGAAGGATATCCGTTACATCTGCGCCAACTGTGATGCGGAGATTGAAACGTTCATGCACGGGGCGCTGTGCGTATGCTATTCCGGCCAGTGCCTCATGAGCAGTTTGATTGACGGGCGCTCCGGCAACAGGGGGCGCTGCGCGCAGCCTTGCCGTCTTCCCTATACACTCGTGGATGCGTCCGGAAAAGATCTGCTTGGGGACAAGGCCGGAAAATATCTCCTGTCTCCGAGGGATCTCAATACGATTGATTTGTTGCCGGAGCTTCTGGAGGCCGGTGTGGCTTCCCTGAAGATCGAGGGGCGCATGAAACGCCCGGAATACGTGGCGACCGTGGTACGCACTTACAGGAATGCCTTGGATCGCTGCCTGTCCGGGAATGGGTATACTGTACCGGAAGAGGAACGTAGGGATCTGGAGCAGATATTCAACAGGGATTTTACAACGGCCTATTTGAAATCCAGACCGGGAAAGCACATGATGAGTGACCGCCGTCCCAATAACCGCGGTCTTTTTATCGGCAGAGTGACTGCTTATGAAAAGGAGAGGGGCCTTGTTTCTGTGAAACTGTCCGGCAGCCTGTCCCCGGGGGATGAGGTGGATTTCTGGGTAAAGGTAGGCGGCCGTGTCACGGCAACCGTCCAAAAGCTTTTGGACGGGAGAGGACAGGAGATTCCCAAAGGAATGGCAGGGGATGAAGTCACGTTTGCCATTCCTTCTGCTGTGCGGGTGCAGGACAGGGCTTTCAAAGTGTATGATGCCGCTCTCATGGAAAAGGCAAAACGCGTCTTTGCCTCCGGAACGCCTGTGCGGCGTATCGGCGTATCCGTTCATGTAACTGCGGCCGAGGGGAAGCCATTGATCATTCACATGGAAGATGAGGATGGCCATGCTGTGGATGCCGCAACGGATTTCATTTGCGAGAAAGCCAGGAATCGTCCAATTTCCGAGGAATTCATCAGGAAGCAGCTGGATCGGCTGGGAACGTCCATTTTCTCCCTGAAGGATCTGACCGCAGATATCCGGGGAACCCTTATGGTACCGATGAGCGAGATCAATGAGGCTCGCAGGAAAGCCGTCATGCAGCTGGAACAGAAACGGCTTTCTGCCTATGACCGCCCGCCGCTTCCAAGAAATACCGGCTTTCCGGCAAGGGGGGAGCAAAGGGGAAGAAGAGCCGGAAACACGGAACTCGTCGTATCCGTGGATTCGGTCAGCAAGGCGCGGTGTGCGTTGCAGGGCGGAGCAGATGCCATCCTGTTCGGCGGGGAGTCCTATGCCCATGAATTTCTCTCGGTACGGCAATATCAGGAGGCATGGCGGGCGGTACGGGATGCAGGCAAGAAAATTTTCTTCAACACGCCCCGCATCGTGCTCCGTGGAAACGAAAAAGGTTTGATCCAATTATTGGATGCTGTTCGAAGCTTTGCTCCGGATGAGATCTATGTGCATCATATCGGGACGTTTTCCCTTGTGAAGCGTTTGACGGAGCTTCCTGTCCATGCGGATGTTTCCTTGGTTTCCTATAACAGCCTGACGTTGGATTTCCTGAGGGAATACGGTGCTGTGGGTGCAACGCTCTCCCCCGAGCTTACGTGGCAGCAGGTAGAACATCTGGCAGCAGGCAGCCTTCTGCCATTGGAATGCATTGTGCATGGGAGGCTGGAACTCATGGTTTCCGAGTATTGCGTGACGGGGAGTTTTCTCGGGAATGCCGGGGACGGATCCTGCAGCCAGCCATGCAGGAGGAACCGGTATTATCTTCGCGATCGCAAGGGAATCCTGTTTCCTCTGGTCATGGATCAGTTTTGTCGCATGCATGTGCTCAATGGCATGAATCTTTCCATGCTGCCTCATGCAGGGAAATTCAAGGCGGCCGGGATCCAGAGGATCCGAATCGAAGGGAAGTTCGGAACGGAGGATGAGCTTTCGGGATGGACAAGGGCTTATCGCCGCGCTTTGTCCTTCAACGAGGAACAGATGGAAATGCATGCGGAAGAACTGCATGGAATCGAAGGCGGGAATATTACAAGAGGCCATTATTTCCGCGGGATCATATAAATACATACATGGATGGTGTCTGATGGAAAAAGAATCGTTGAAAGTCCTGGAATATGACAAAATCAGAGAGATGCTGGAAGAACGCGCGGGATCGATTCTCGGGAAGGAAAAGGCAAGGATGCTCCTGCCGGATAGTGACTTTCCCGAGGTGGAGCAGCGGATGGAAGAAACGGAAGAGGCCGTACGTGTCTATACAGCGGCGGCGCCTCCCCTGGGGGGGATCCGGGACATCCGTCCGCTCTTGAAAAAAGTTGGCATGGGAGCTGTCCTGGATACCGATGAGATTGTCGATGTCATGAGCACGATGTATGCCATGCGCAATGTCAAGCGGTTCTTCAAGGAACTGGAATTGGACGTTGCGACACTCAAGCAATGGGCGCATAGCATCGAGATTCTTGGGCAGCTGGAGAAAAACCTTGAAAATGCAATCGATGAGCATGGCGCGCTCAGGGATGATGCCAGTGTGGAGCTGCGCCGCATCCGCAGGGAGATACGTGCGTCCCAAAGCCGCATCAAAGAGAGAATCCATAGTGTGCTTCATGCGGCAGAATATCAAAAGTTCTTTCAGGATGCCATCATTACCATGAGGGATGATCGGTATGTCATTCCCATCAAACAGGAATACCGCTCGCAGTTTCCAGGGATTGTCCATGACCAGTCCTCCAGCGGGTCTACTCTCTTCATTGAGCCGATGGCCATTGTGGATCTCAACAATGATGTGAAGCAGTTGGTACTGGCGGAGCATCAGGAAGTGCAGCGGATTCTGCGTTCCCTTTCTTCGCAGATTGGGAAGCAGGAGGGCATTCTGCTGGAAAATGCCGCCATTCTTGGGGATATCGATTTCGCCTTTGCCAAGGCAAGGCTGGCCAGGGATATGAACGCATCCAGGCCGTTGCTGAATACGGAAGGAAGGACGGTGCTCAAACAGGTGCGCCATCCGCTCATTCCGGCAGATCGGGTGGTTCCGGTAGATATCGTCCTGGGGACGGATTACCGCATGCTCCTTGTAACAGGCCCGAATACAGGGGGAAAGACCGTAAGCATGAAAACCCTTGGGTTTGCAGTTCTTATGGCACAGTCCGGCTGTTATATCCCTGCGGCAATGGACTCGGAAATCTCCATCTATCATGATATTTATGCGGATATCGGTGATGAGCAGAGCATTGAGCAAAGCCTCAGTACCTTTTCTGCCCATATGAGCCATATCATTGCGATTCTGGGCAGGGTGGAGGCGGAAGATCTTTTGCTCCTTGACGAAATCGGGGCAGGAACCGATCCGGAAGAAGGCGCCGCATTGGCTACGGCAATTCTTGAGAAGCTTTTGGAGATGGGAGTCAGTACAGTTGCTACGACACATTATTCTGCCCTCAAGACGTTTGCCTATACGAGGCAGGGGATAGAGAATGCCTGTGTGGAATTCGATCTTGCGACGCTCCGTCCCACCTATCGGCTCCTCATCGGCATTCCGGGGGCAAGCAATGCCTTTGCCATCAGCAGGCGGCTGGGGCTTCCCGAGTCCCTTGTCCTTCGGGCGCAGCAGCTTGTGAAAGCGGATCACGCGCAATTTGAGAATGTCATCAATGCGCTGGAGCAGGAAAAACTGATGTATGAGCAGCGCAATGCGGACATCATGGAGCGGCAGCAGCGCGTGACATCCCTGGAGCAGAAGGTTTCTGCGATGAAGGCAGAGATATCGAGGCAGAAGGGTGACATCATCCGCAAGGCAAGGGAACAAAGCGCAGCGATACTGCGGCGCACACGGAAGGAGTCCGAGGAAATCATCAAGGAGCTGAAGGAGCAGTTTGATGATCAAGGAATCAAGAGGCGCCAGCAAGCTATGCAGGAGGCCAGGGAGCGCCTCAATGAGGCTTCGGACAAGGCACATCCGGGCATTATGACCAAGAATGGGATAGGAAAGCGCATTGACATCAAATCGCTGGTGCCGGGCGATATTGTGTATGTAAAGAAACTGGACCAGAACGGAACTGTGCTTTCCATCAAGGGAACGGAACTTGACGTGCAGATTGGCAATCTCAAGATGACGACGGATGTGTCTTCCTGCCGGTTTGTCGAGCGGGCGGAAAAGCAAGAGCGCCACGTCGCGGAAAAGAGCAGCCAATCGGGCATGTTCCTCCGGAAAACGGCAGGCATCCGGCGGGAAATCGATGTCCGCGGCCTCATGGTGAACGAGGCGGAAGCGGTTGTCGGAAAATTCCTCGATGATGCTGTCATGGCAGGGCTCAGGCAGATCCTTGTCATTCATGGAAAGGGAACGGGCGCCCTCCGCAAAGGCCTGCAGGAATACCTGAAGCATCACCGGAATGTTCTTCGCTATGCCTTTGCCGATATCCACGAGGGCGGTACCGGCGCAACCGTGGTGGATTTGAAATGAAACCATGAAGGGCTGTTCATGGAGATATCATAAGATTTACAGCTTCCGATGTGCTTGGGCGAGTATATTTAACCATGATTTTACAAGGAGGAAAAAATGTTTGAGAGATGGCGCTCTTTCGAGCTTGCAGGAGAAAATTTCAAAGTGACCATTGGTGCAATCGGCGATGCGTTGAAAAAGCAGGGCGTGTCGGAGCGGGAAGCGGAGACAGCCCGGCAACTGCTGGAGCATATTTTTTCACTCCAGCTTTCTTTGCGTCCGGAAGTCCATGTCAAGGTCCATTTGAGGAAACGTTTCGGTGACATTTCTCTGCGTATGGAAACCGTAGGCAACGCCTACAATCCGTTGCAGATCCTGACGGAATGGGCCGAGGACGATCCGGACTATCAGCGGACGATTGTCCTAAAATCGAAAAAAGAGATGCTTTCCTATACGCACAGCAACGGGAAGAATATCGTAACTATCAAGGTGCATGAAGCCGGAAACAAGCAAATACGCTATACCCTGTTCGCGATGCTCATGGGCATACTGGTGGGAGCCGTTATCAAGGAAATGGTTTCACCGGATTTTATCGAGATGCTGAACAAGAATATCATCGGCAGCATACGGACTATGTTTCTGAATTCCCTGAATATGATGATTGCACCGGTGGTTTTCTTCTCCATTATCTCGGGACTGACCAGCATGTCCAATGCGTCCGATCTCGGGCGCATCGGCGGAAAACTTATTGGGACGTACATGTGCACCACAATTATCGCCACGACGTTTAGCATTATCATCGGCCTGTTCATGTTCCATAGCGGCGTGCCACAGGTTGGAACAGTCAGCGGCAGCGGGGAGGGCGTAAGCGTGTCCCTGCTGGACATGATCGTGAACATCGTACCGGAAAATCTGGTTGATCCGATTGTGAAGCGCGATATGCTGCAGATTATTTTCGTCTCCGTACTGTTCGGTGTGACCATAAACATGCTGGGCGAAAAAACGCAGATCTTGAAAAACTTGATTGAAACCATGAATACCTTCTGTCTGCGCGTCATTACGTTGTTAGCGCAATTTATCCCGCTGATTGCGTTTCTTTCCATGATGGCGCTGATGTTCACGGTGGGCACCGACTCGCTTCTGCTTCTTGGCCGGATACTGCTGGGACAGTTTATCGGTTCACTGGCAATGTTTGGGGTTTATTCGATAGTCATGGTCCTGATGGGGAAAATTTCCCCCGTGCCCTTCCTGAAAAAAATCGGCAGCTTCATTCCTGTGGCAATTTCCATGGGCAGCAGCAGCGCGGCCATGCCTTTCACCATGAGATTCTGCACGGAAAGAATGGGAGTTTCGCCGCGGCTTTCCTCGTTTTCCATTCCGCTTGGGGCGACAGTTAATATGGACGGTGGCTGCTTTTATTTTTCCATTCAGGCGATTCTGCTGGCGAAAATGTACGGCCTGGAAATGACACCGGCCTTCATTGGAGCGCTTTTCGTCACCGTCGTCGCGCTCTCCATTGGCGCGCCGGGCGTTCCGGGGGGTTCCTTTGTCTGCCTGACTTCGATCATCGTGTCTTTCGGTCTTCCCGTGGAAGCATCAGCCATTGTGCTTGGCATCGACCCGCTGACTTCGATGTTCCGCACGTCCATTAACACGATAGGGGATATTGCGGTAACAACGGCACTTTCGAAAAACGAAAATATGATGGATGAAGCCATATATATGTCCACGGAACGTGCGGCATAAAATTTGTGACAGCAAAAGAAGTGGATGCTTATCTCAATTCAGGGAAATGCAAAGCTTCCTTGGGAATAAACCCACGTTCGTTTCATAAAATATTCATTAAATTCGAGTAATTGAAATTATTCTTGCATGATGGTATCCCTCCTGTTTCAATCCTAGGATACCATCCTATTCTGAAAATCTTCCGAAATCTCTATGAAACGAACGTGGGAATAAACCAAGATATGCTTGATATGGGCACGGCGTTATGTTAATATGTAGTGTAGAATTTTTTTAGAAGGATGTTTATAGTTTGTCTGCATTTATATATTGAAGGTGGCAGTCCTTGGGCAGGGATTGCTTCCAAGGAGGAAGTTCATGGAGAAACGCACCAATGCGGGCCGTTCAAGACAAGCGCCGAAGAAACGCGGCGGCAGCGCAGTCAAGCGTCTTGTTCTTGGCGTCATCGTTATTCTTTTTGTCATGCTTACGGGAATCGGCTGTGGTTTTTTGACGGCAAGCATGAACACAAAGCCGGATCTTGTCAATGACATCAGGCCACCGGCTACGTCTACCATCTATGATGCCAATGGAAATGAGATTGCTACGGTCCATGCAGCAGAGAACCGTATGCCGGTGAAGATTTCCCAGGTGCCGAAGGCTTTGCAGAATGCGTTTGTTGCTGTGGAGGACAATCGCTTCTATGACCATATGGGAATCGATCCCAAGGGAATCCTGCGCGCTGCATGGTCGAACATCAGTGGGCGCACAATCTCGGAGGGCGGTTCCACGATTACGCAGCAGCTTGCGAAGAATGCCTACCTCACTCAGGATCGCACGATGAAGCGCAAGGTTCAGGAAATCTTTTTAGCGCTTCAGCTGGAACGCCAATATACGAAACAGGAGATTCTTGAGCTTTATCTCAATCAGATTTATTTCGGGCAGGGAGCCTATGGGGTTCAGGCTGCGGCAAAGACCTATTTCAACAAGAATGTAGAGGATCTGTCCCTCAATGAATGTGCCATGCTGGCCGGCATTCCCAAGAGTCCGAATTATTATTCCCCTTTCAACAATCTTCAGGCTGCCCAGGAGCGCAAGGCTGTTGTTCTCGATCAGATGGTGAAATATGGTTATGCAAACCGCCAAGAAGCTGAAAAGCTCAAAACCCAGGAGCTTCCGCTGGTGCAGCCGACAAAGAAGGACAATGGGGGAGAGTCCTATTTCATTGACTACGTAACGCAGCTCCTTATCGACAAATATGGGGCGGATGCAGTTTACAAGGATGGGCTCAAGATCTATACGACCATTGATATGGATATGCAGCATGCCGCTGAGGCAGCAATGCAGAAGCTCCCGGACTATTACACGGACAGCAATGGCATTTTGCAGCCACAGGGGGCATTGGTGGCCATCGATCCACATAACGGCTATATCAAGGCCATGGTGGGCGGACGCGGTACGGATCAGTTCAACCGTGCCACTATGGCAGAACGTCAGCCGGGATCGGCATTCAAGCCCTTTGTCTTTGCTGCGGCATTGGAGAATAAGTTCACTCCTTCCACGATCATCGATGACAGCCCCGTGAAGATTGGGGACTGGGAACCGCAGAACTACAACCGGAATTTCCTTGGGAAAGTATCCTTGCGGTATGTGGCCGAGCAGTCTCTCAATGTGCCAACCGTCAAGATTGCTCAGAAGCTTGGTATCGACAAGCCCATCTATTATGCCCAGGAAATGGGAATCAGCACTTTTGTTCTGGACGGCCCCCAGCATGACCGCAATCTTTCAACGGCTCTGGGTGGACTGACCAAGGGCGTGACTCCCTTGGAGCTGACAAGTGCCTACGGTACTTTTGCAAACAAGGGAATCCATGTGGATGCCGTTGCGATTATAAGGGTGCTGGATCGCAATGGAAAGGTCATGGAAGAAGCGGAGCCCAAACAGCGAAGCGTTATCAGTGAGGAAAGCGCGGCGGAACTTACCAGCATGCTCATGGGCGTTATCACGAAGGGCACGGGAACCCGTGCGAATATCGGGCGCCCGGCTGCCGGCAAAACGGGCACGACAAGCGACTACCATGATGCCTGGTTCGTTGGCTATACACCGGATCTTGTAGCCGGTGTGTGGATAGGGAATGATAACAATACAAGTCTTGACGGCATGAGTGGTGGGTATCAGCCTGCCCAGATATGGCAGGCATTCATGTCGAAGGCGTTGGCGAACGTTCCTGTGAAGAATTTTGAAGGTGTTTCCTCGTCCCATGGGGATTCCGGCGTCGGCGAACTCGAAGAGAACCACAGAAGCGAGGGGAGAAGAAGGCGTGATGATTCCAAGTCTTCTGAGTCAACCCGGAAGTCGGATAACAGGAAGCAGGAGGAGCGTCCTGCTTCGGAGGCTCCGGCTCAGGCACCTGCCCAACAGAGATCCCAGCCGGAACCTTCTGCGCCGTCCGCACCATCGGAACCGCAGCCTGCAGCTCCCTCTGAGCCTGTTGCGCCTGCACCGGTGCCGGGGGGCGGGGTTTCCAAAGGGAAGAATTGACAAAGGAGAGAGTTTGTTGGCGAATGTTTTTGATACGTTGAAGGAGCGCGGCTTTATCGCGCAATGCACGAATGAGGAAGAGCTCAGAAAGCTCTTTGATGAGGAACAGGTTACTTTCTATATCGGTTTCGATCCTACGGCGGACAGCCTTCATGCCGGGCATTTCATCGCCCTCATGGCCATGGCGCACATGCAGCGGGCGGGTCATCGCCCCATCTGTCTTGTTGGCGGTGGCACGGGTACCGTGGGGGATCCCACGGGCCGCACGGATATGCGCCAGGTGCTTACGGATGAAATCATCGAGCATAATTGCGACTGCTTCAGAAAGCAGATTGCAAGGTTCATCGATTTCAGCGATGGAAAGGCCATCATGGTGGACAACGGGGACTGGCTCCGGAAACTCAATTACATCGAACTCTTGCGGGAGGTGGGAGCTCAGTTTACCGTCAACCGCATGCTTGCGGCAGAATGCTACAAGCAGCGCTGGGAGAAGGGTCTGACTTTCCTGGAATTCAATTACATGGTCATGCAGGCTTATGATTTTCTGGAGCTTAACCGCCGCTATGGCTGCAAGCTGCAAATGGGGGGCGATGACCAATGGTCCAACATCATTGCCGGCGTTGAGTTATGCCGCCGCAAGGAAAACAAAGCAGTCTATGGCCTTACCAACAAGCTGCTGACCAAGAGCGATGGCACGAAGATGGGAAAGACGGCAGGCGGTGCTCTCTGGCTGGATGCTGAAAAGGTTTCTCCCTATGAGTTCTACCAATACTGGCGCAATATTGATGATGCAGACGTAGAAACATGCCTGTCGCTTCTCACATTCCTTCCCATGGAAGAAGTCCGCCGTCTGAGTGCGCTGGAAGATGCAAAAATCAATGAGGCAAAAGCGGCTCTGGCCTATGAGGTTACGAAAATCGTGCATGGCGAAGAGGAAGCTGGAAAGGCAAAGAAGGCAGCGGAGTCCATTTTTGGGGGACAGGGAAATTCCGAGGACATGCCTGCGGTTGCCGTGGGCAAGGATGCTGTTGGCAGGAAATTCCTGGATGTTCTTGCCGAGGGCGGCATCGTTTCCTCCAAGAGCGAGGGGCGGCGTCTCATTCAGCAGAATGGCATCAGCCTCAATGACGCGAAACTTTCGGATGTGGATTATATCCTGCAGGAGAACGATTTTGTGGATGGTGCGGCCATCGTAAAGAAGGGCAAGAAGAAATTCTATAAACTGATGAAGTGAGTATGATTTGGATAGGGGCGATATTCTTTTATGTCAGGACATTCAAAATGGGCAAATATCAAGAGGAAAAAGGGTGCGAATGATGCGATCCGCGGCAAGATCACAACGAAAATCGGGCGTGAGATCACCATCGCCGTGCGCATGGGCGGCGCAGATCCTACGGGCAACATGCGATTGAAACTGGCTCTTTCCAAGGCAAAGGCCAACAATATCCCGAAGGACAATATCAACCGTGCGATCCAGAAGGGGCTCGGCGCTACGGAAGGCAGCAATTACGAGGAGATCACCTATGAGGGGTATGGACCGGGCGGTTCTGCCATCATGCTGGACATCCTCACAGATAACCGCAACCGCACGGCGGCCGATGTCCGTCATCTCTTTTCCCGCTTTGGCGGCAACATGGGTGAAACAGGATGCGTAGGGTGGATGTTCAAGCAGAAGGCTGTCTTCATCGTGGAACGGGAGACCTTTGATGATGAGGATGAGCTCATGAATATTGTCCTGGAAGCCGGTGCCGAAGATATGCGGGCAGAGGATGATGTCTTCGAGATTACTGCAGAGCCTGCAGATTTCGATGCCATCGAAACCGCCTTGGGAGAAAAGGGGATTGAGACGGCTTCTGCTGAAATCACCATGGTGCCGGACAATACGGTGAAGGTGGAAGGCAAGGATGCCGAAAAGCTTCAGGCTCTTGTGGATGCGCTGGAGGAAAATGATGATGTGCAGAACGTCTATGGAAATTATGAGATAGATGAGGAAGATTGAAGTTTCGCGGGCGGCCGGATGGTCGCTCGTATTCTTTGCTATGAAAAATCAGCGAATCAAGCCCGAAAGGGCGCAGATGAGCTTAGTTTTCGTGTAAGGGCGTAGTGCGAAACACCGTTTCGCACGGAGTTTAGGAGAAAAGGAAATGCTTGCGCTTGGAATCGATCCGGGAACTGCTATCTGTGGTTATGGTTTTGTGGAGGCTGTGGGAAGCCGCCTGATTCCGCATGAATACGGGGCGATTACTACAAGCCCCAAGGCGCGGATGGAAGACCGGCTCATGAAAATCTATGATGGGCTGGATGCGCTTATCAAGAAGTATCGGCCGGATGTCATGGGCGTGGAACAGCTTTTTTTCAACCGAAATGCAACAACAGCAATCCCCGTGGGGCAGGCCAGGGGAATCGTCCTTCTGGCAGCGGCGAAGAACCGCCTGGAAATCGTGGAGCGCACGCCGCTCCAGGTCAAGCAGTCCGTGACGGGGTATGGCAAGGCAGACAAGCAGCAGATGATCTACATGGTGACCAAACTCCTGCATCTGCCGGAGCCTCCACGGCCTGATGATGTGGCAGATGCTCTTGCTGTTGCCATATGCACGACCCATTGCATGAACAGTGTTGTTTGGCGCAATCAATTGTGTTGAAGGAGCAGGGATGATAGGATATCTACGGGGGCGTGTTGCCCATCTTTTTGCGGACTATTGCCTGCTGGATGTACAGGGAGTCGGCTATCGGGTTTTCATAGCATCTTCCACGCGAAGCCGCCTGCATCCGGGGGATGATGCAGAACTTTTCATCCATACAGGCGTAAGGGAAGATGCCATTCTCCTGTATGGATTTTACAGCCAGGAAGAATATGATGCGTTTCAGCTCCTGATTTCTGTTTCAGGAATCGGTCCCAAGGTGGCCTTGGGGATTTTGTCGGCCATCACGGTGGACAGCCTTTGCAAGGCCATCCATCAAAAACAGTCTGCCGTCCTCACGAAACTGCCGGGAATTGGAAAGAAATCAGCGGAACGCATGATTTTGGAGCTGAAGGACAAGATATCCTGGGAAGAAAGCAGCGGAGAAGGAGCTTCTTTGCCGGAATCCTCGGAATCTGCGGAGGATGATATGCTTTCCGAAGCAATGACGGCACTGGCATCCCTGGGATATTCCCATGCCGAGCTGGCTCCTGTGCTGAAGAAAGCCGGATCGTGCCGGACGGTACAGGATGTCATAAAAATGGCATTGAAGGAATTGAATCGATTCTAGGTGGTGGCGACTTTTGGAAAAACTGGAAAGGGATATGGAAGAACGCATCGTCGCCATGGACGAGCAGCGAAGCGATGACTGGCAGTACAGTCTGCGCCCCAGAAAGCTCAAGGAATACATCGGTCAGGAGAAGGTAAAGGAGAATCTTGCCATTTTTGTGAAGGCGGCACTGGCAAGGGGGGAGGCTCTTGACCATGTTCTCCTCTATGGTCCGCCGGGGCTTGGCAAAACGACATTGGCAGGCATTGTTGCCAATGAGCTCGGTGTGAATTTCCGCGTGACGTCTGGGCCTGCCATCGAGCGTTCCGGTGATTTGGCGGCACTTCTCACGAATCTGCAGGAAAGGGATGTGCTCTTTATTGACGAAATCCATCGGCTTTCCCGCAGCGTAGAGGAAATCCTCTACTCCGCTATGGAAGATTTTGCGCTGGATATTATCATTGGCAAGGGTCCAAGTGCCCGTTCCATTCGTCTGGACATTGCCCCCTTCACATTGGTGGGGGCGACGACAAAAGCCGGTGCCTTGTCACCGCCTCTGCGCGATCGCTTTGGCGTGATTTCGCGTCTGGAATATTACTCCCCGGAGGCGCTTGTCCATATCATCAAGCGTGCTGCGGAGATTCTTGGGATTGCGATTGAGGAAACAGGAGCCTTGGAAATCGCGCACCGTTCCCGCGGCACACCGCGCATTGCCAATCGCCTTTTGAAACGGGTGCGGGATGTGGCACAGATTGAGGGGAAGGGCATCATCACTCATGAAATTGCTGACAAAGCCTTGCAAATGCTGGAAGTGGACAAGGTGGGGCTTGACCATACGGACAGGCGCATGCTGGAGACGATGATAAGAAAATTTGCCGGTGGCCCTGTAGGACTGGACACCCTGGCAGCTGCCATCAGCGAGACAACGGATACCATCGAAGATGTCTATGAGCCATATCTTATACAGCTGGGTTTCATCAATCGTACGCCGAGAGGGCGTGTTGTGACAAAGGCGGGATATGAGCATATGGGCATCGTATATCCGGAGGATGCATCATCGCCCTATCGTCCCATGAGGTTAGATCTATGAAATTGTTATTGCATATGTGCTGCGGCCCATGTTCCTGTTATCCGGTGAAAAAACTCCGAGAAGCCGGGGTAGAGCCTGTGGGGTATTTTTTCAATCCCAATATCCATCCCTACAAGGAATGGGAGCACCGACTGGCAACGGCAAAGGAGTTCGCAGAAAAGGTCAGGATGGAGATCCATGTGGATGAAAACTACATGCTCAGGGATTTCCTGCAAAAAGCGCTTCCTGCAGAAGCCGTTCCCAATGGAAGATGCCGTATGTGCTATACCTGGCGTCTGGAGCAGACGGCAAAATTTGCGGCTGAAAATGGATTTGAAGCATTTACTTCCACGCTTTTTTACAGCATTTACCAGCAGCATGAGCTTATGAAAGATACTTCGGAATTTTTTGCGGAGAAATACGGGATAAAATTCTACTATGAAGATTTTCGGCCCGGCTGGCAGGAGGGCATTGACATCAGCCATGAGCTGGAACTTTATCGCCAGCCTTACTGCGGATGTATTTTCTCGGAAGAAGAGCGCTACAGCAAGGCGCTTCGGAAGCAACGGAAAAGGGAAGCGAAAGCAAAAAAACGGGCACAGATTGGGGTATGAGGAATGCTGTTATCTGATTTTGATTATGACCTGCCGGAGGAATTGATTGCCCAGACACCAATAGAGCCGCGCAATGCATCGCGGCTGATGGTTTTGGATCCAAGGAATCATACGATATGCCATGAGCATTTCTATGACCTTGGAAAGTTTCTGGAACCAGGGGACACACTGATTTTCAATGATACCCGTGTCATTCCGGCGCGGCTTATCGGACATAGGGCAATGACTGGCGGAAAAGTAGAGATCTTTCTCCTGCGCCGGATTGACGGGACGCATTGGGAAACCTTGGCAAAACCAGGAAAAAAAGCTCAGGCAGGCAATGTGATAGAATTCAGTGACGAACTTTCCTGTGAGGTCAAGGCTTCCACGGATTTTGGCGGACGTGTTGTCGAATTCCGGTTTCAGGGGGTATTCGAGGAGATCCTGGACCGTCTGGGAGAGACTCCGCTTCCGCCGTATATCCATGAAAAGCTGGAGGACAGGGAGCGTTACCAGACGGTCTATAACCGCGAGGAAGGATCGGCAGCTGCTCCGACAGCGGGATTGCATTTCACCAAGGAACAGATGCATGGATTGGAGGCTGCCGGCATCCATCTGGGATTCGTGACGCTTCATGTGGGACTGGGAACCTTTCGGCCTGTCAATGTGGAGCGCATAGAGGATCATGTCATGCACAAGGAGTATTATTCCATTTCTGAGGAAACCGCAAAAATGATCCTGGATACCAAGGCATCCGGCCATCGTGTGGTGGCTGTTGGAACGACTTCCATCCGCACATTGGAATCCGCAGCGACGGGGAAGAATGAAATTTCCGGGTGCAGCGGATGGACGGATATTTTCATCTATCCCGGCTATGAGTTCAAGATTGTCGATGCAATCATCACGAACTTCCATCTGCCGAAATCCACGCTTATCATGCTCGTCAGTGCCTTCGCAGGCAGGGAATTCGTGCTGGAAGCATATCGGAGGGCGGTAGAGGAACGATATCGGTTCTTTTCCTTTGGGGATGCTATGTTATGCTATGTGAAACAGCCGAAAGAGGAGCGAGACAGGGAACTGAAAGCCCTGGAAGAGTCCCATCAAATAAATACCCACGATGGTTGACAAGCAGCCCGGCGCGATTGCCGGGCTTTTTCTATTTGTTTGGGTGAACCTCCCCTACCTCTTAGGTGGGGGAGATTCACTTGTTTGGATAGATGAAATTGTGGCTTTGGCCGTTCTTGAATTTTATGGCCATGACGCGGCCGCCGTCAACGGTGATGGTTTCGATTATGGCATTGATGAAGTCTTTAAGGATTGGCTCGCCTACGGTCTGGGCAAGTTCCGGAAAGTCGATATCTTCACCAAGCCACATAGTGTTACGAAATACAAGCTCGGCAGCTTGGGCAATGAATTGCTCGTTGAAGAGGGAAGGAGCGATAACGGAATTGGTACGGCGCGCATCCAGTTCCGTTTGCAGCGTGTGGATTTTCTCCTGCAGGGCATTTCGTTGCTGCAGGTATTCGATTTTGGGGAGAGCTTCATCCGAATACAGATAAATCTCGTCCAGTCGTTCCAAGGCGCGTATATTGCGCTCAAGGTCAGCCTGCAGACGCTCGTCTTTTGGTTTTTCCGTGGGGGGTGGCGCGGTTCTGTATGCCACGGGGGCGGTGTGGTGTGTAAGTACCTGTCGGACGTTTTTCAGACTGGCAGGGGAGAGCCGTACCCCGGCAAATACATCTCCGGTCAGCAGATGGGCGGCTATCTGTTTGACCGTCCAGTTCGGCTTAAATGTCTTGCGCAAGGTCAGCATATTGCTGATATAGCGAAAAATGAAGCCGCCTATGGAGTTATCGGCAACGCAAGGATTGGAGCAATCGTGATTATTTTTGCGCCGACCTTGGCAGTTGTACATAGATGGACGATAACCGGACGACAGTGCTTTGCGTTTGGTGGCGTAGTATTTTGCCCCGCATTGCCCGCAATAAATGATGTTGGCGAAGATATGGACTTGTTTACGCTGAGAATGTCTGCCGGTGGTGTGCCGGTTCTTGTTCTTTTCCAACCACTCATCTATGCGGGCAATATCCTCCGACGTGAAAATGGCCGGGTGATGCTTGGCACACATGATCCATTCTTTTTCATTTTTAAAGGAAAAGCTCTTATCGGATTCGTCTCGGTAGTTATAGCGGTATGTACCACGGTAAAATGGGCTTGTCAGGATAATTTGGACAGTGGTAGGCGACCATTGGTAACCGCGCCGGGTACGCTTGCCCATCACATTCAGGCGGCGGGCGGTGTTTGCTATGGAGTGGCAGGAAATATAAATATCCTTCAACAGCAGAATGTCATCTCGTTCATCTTCCCGTATGTGGAAAGAATCGGTGGCACTGTCATAAATATAACCGAAGGGGACGCGGCCCCCGTTCCATTTCCCTTCCGCGGCTCGGGCGTTCATGGTGGCCTGTACCCGTTCACTGGTCATGTTCCTTTCCAGTTCGGCAAACACAAGGATAATTTTGAGCATAGCCTCGCCCATGGCGGTAGATGTATCGAACTGCTCATTTTTGGATACAAAAGTAACACCGAGTTTCTTGCATTCGGCGTACATTTGGGCGAAGTCCAGCAGATTTCTGCTGATTCGGTCAATCTTCCAGACCAGCACATGGGAAAATTCCCCGGCCTTGACACGTTCCATCATTTGCTGAAAGGCCGGGCGGTCAGTGTTCTTCCCGGAATAACCGGCATCTTCGAAAATCTCATAGTCTTCAATGTTCAGCGCGTAACGGGCATAATTGGCCATGTCGTTGCGCTGCATGGGCAAAGAGTCTTTGTCCGTTTGGTGTATGGTTGAAACGCGGCAGTAGATAGCTGCCTTTTTGTCTCTTGGCATAGAGACCGCCTCCTTTTGCAAGGAGACTGTTCAGGGGAAATGGTTGGCAAAATATTTTATTTAGGGAGATTTTTCTTTTGCTCACGTTCAATCTGCTTGATGCTCTTTTCTGGGGTAGGGAGGTCTTCGGGCATGGTGCCGCCCAGTTCCTTGATGGTCTGGCGGACTTTGCGGCCTACGGCGTAGTGGGTTTGATTGGCATTTTCTTTTCCTTGGATGTGATCCCTGCGGAGTTTGGCTTCTGTCTGGGTGGCACGGAAAAGGTTGGCAGCCAGTTCTTCATTCCAGTTCCATTCCTTTCCGTAGCCGCCTTCGGGCGGCTTTTATTTTTCCTGTTTCTCACCTGCATTCTCCACCTCATCTGACAGCTTTTTTAGATTTAGCATGTACCTGTGCGCACGATGGTTTGTGTTTATAATGACGTAACCTTTTGGTAGTGAAGATAGATGTGTTCTGATAGTACGGTCATTTTTCCCAATAGTTCCTGCGATTTCAGATAAGGTTGCTCCATCCTCTGAAAATAATGCAGCTTGAAGCAAAACAAAGCATATTGATTTGTCTGTTTTGTCGGATATAAAATAGGATCCATTTAACAGATTCGAATAATAATCCAATTGACTGTGCTTATCTTTAAGAATGGTTTTTACTCGAATTATGCTCTTTTGTATGAGCCACAAGAATCCAGTAACGAATGGTGTCAAATCACCTCTGTTGCCATAAGAATTGGTTTCGCTAAATAGCTTATAATAGGTGCGTAAAGATTTCTTTATGGTTATAGATAGCCTTATTGCTACCAATGGGCTTATTATGCGGGAAAGATAATACGACGTAATAAATCGAGATGTACGGCCGTTTCCATCATAGAATGGATGTATGTAACCGAAGAGGTAATGATAAATAGCTACTCTGACAAGACTTGGGATATCGTTGTCGTGCAAAATTTCAAGGGCTTTGTTCATGCTTGTTATAATGCGAGATTCTGGCATTAATCCATGATGTATGACTTTTGTTTTCGACCATACTTCTACGGGAGCTTTTCGAAATGTTTCGCCATCTGGAAGATTACTAGGATCTACTCGGCGAATTTCATCGCTAATAAATTCATCATAAAACATTCGCAAATCATTGCTGTTCATAAAGGATATATCTTGATCAGTTTGAAGTTTTGCATATTTATTGACTGTACTCCAAAGCCGTATACTCTTAGATGCGGAAGTATTTCCTTGTTCTTCCAGAGCTGTACTTATTTCTTTTCTTGTGCTATTTACTCCTTCGATATCATTACTGGATTTAATTTCCTCAATTAGACAGGTGCGATAAAATGAATCAATGGCAATGGGTGGAATATCCTTTATTATGACAGCTAGTTCGTTTGTTTCAGGCAATATATCAGTGATTATTTTTACTAATTCATCCGTGTAATAAAAGAATGCTGGGAACTGTTTTTGACTGTTTCCTGGGGATATATTGAAATCCAGTACATGCGTCAATGGTGAATTTATCAAAATTTTATATATGGAATTCCATTCGTGCTCATTCGTGTGGAACAGTGTTCTTAGTGATATCTTATCCATAAAGCACCCCCTTAACAGAAAAATACATGTGCATACGGAATAGACAGCTATCTAGGAAAAAATAGGCTTTTTTTCATAGATAGCTATGCAACTATGAAAAAATAGCTGTTTTTTCATAGTTGGCTTCCCGCCGCCCCTCACGGGCGGCCTTTTTTGTTGCCAGGTTCCGGCCGGGTGCTCCCGTAGCCCGCTATCCAGCCTCCGCGCTGCTCCCAGCTTTGGCCGTGCGGTTTCGCCTGTTACTTCTTCTTGAATCCACTTTCCTTTGCCAGTTTCTTTTCTTCTGATTTTACACGGCGTTCTAGCTTCTTTATGTCTTCTGCGGCAGGAAGGCCCTCTGGTTTAATCCTATACTGACCATTTTCCTGGCGTCAGGAAAATGGTACATGCCGCCTTCGGGCGGCTTTTTCATGCCTTTGGATGGAACTTGTAAAAATTTCTTACAGGTTCATCCCCACGTGCGTGGGGTATACGCTACCATTTGGTGCTCCACCCGCCACTTATTCAAGTTCTATGTCCTCCCATCCTTCCAAGTCGTCCTCTGTGATTCCAAGCCGCCTCATTACTTCCTCTTCCGGAATGGTCTCCCCGTTGTCGTTCCTCAATCGCTCTGCTGCTTCCCTCTCTATCTGCCAGTCCGTGAGATCATCCATTACTTTCTCGTAGAGTGCTTTTGGGATGAGAAGGCATCCACTATCCTTGATTTCCTTTGTCCCGTGCAGGAGAACGTCCTTCAGTGTCTCCTGTGTGATATTGTCCCATGCTACTGTTTCCATTGTTAATTCCTCCCCTATAGGAAAATGGCCTTGCCGCTAGTCACCATTCCTTTGATTGCTAGTAAACATTATGTCGCTCATTCTGAAGCCATGGCCTCCAGCTCTTCCATTGTTTTCCTGACAACCTTTCCTTCCTGAAGTTGCTTTCTGCTTTTGTCAAGCATGGCCAGGTATTCAGCGTTATTGGCGGCCTTTCGCACGGCATCCATGGTGAATTCTTCCACTGTGGTATTTCTCGCCAGCGCTTGTGCCCGAATGAGCGCCATGTCCTGTTTGTTTGGGTGAATAGTGATGGTCATTGCTTATCGTTCCTTTCTTTTGAATGGCTTTGCGGATGTTGTCATGCTGTCAAGCCGATCCCTTCCTACCGATAAGGG
Organism: uncultured Veillonellaceae bacterium; assembly: GCA_902773295.1. Lineage (GTDB taxonomy): Bacteria > Bacillota > Negativicutes > Selenomonadales > Selenomonadaceae > UBA3796. Next base: position 20,725 of record CACYDT010000020.1, read on the forward strand.
ATGCCGTGTCGGAGCTTCCAGCAGATGAGGCTGGTGCAGCCCTTTTCTCTGCCTCGCGCTGGCGATCCAGTTCCGCATGGAGGGCAGCGGTTTCGGCATCGAACGTCTCCTGCTCTATGGCGGCCTTGACCTTCTCATAGGCGGCCATTTCCTCCGTAGTGAAGCCGGCGGAAGCGTCGGGAGCGGTGCGCCTTGCCTTCTCGGCGGCATCAAGCACCATCTTCCGTATATAGGCGCGCAGCTCCTTCGGTGCCTTGATGTAGGATTGGAGGAGGGAACGGTCAAATTCGTCCAGGCTTGCATCCTCCAGCAGGAGGGATTCCGCTTCCGGCAGGAACATTTCGCCCTCTCCCGTGCGGAGCCATGCTTCGTTCACATGGAACTCGCGGCAGATGGACAGCAATGTTTGGTCAGAGGGATTTCTTTTCCCTGATTCAAGAAGCGCTATGCTGTTTTGCTTAATTCCTATTATATCTGCAAGTTTTTGTTGCGTCAGGCTTTTGGCTTGACGCACTTTTTTTATGCGTTCTCCTATTGCCATTGAAATCAACTCCTTTGAGTGTATAGTATCAAATAAATATCGCTAAGTCAATAAAAATATTATTGACAATCATCGCTAAGCGATTTATAATAATAGCATAGTCAATAGAAAGGAGGGACGAAAGATGACAGACAAGGAATTGAGGGAACGCCACAAGGACACGAAGGAAGTCCTAGAGGATTTCCAGCAACTGCCTATTTCCCTTAAGGCAGAGCTCCTGAGGAACATCGCAGGGATTGAGTGGGCATATCGCGCAGGATACGCGGATGGGCTGAGCAGGAGGACGAAGGACGCCACGGCGTGAGGGGAGGTGAGAGGGTGCATTTCCGGCATTCTTTTATGGGAATTATACCACGAAGAATGGAGAGGGAATGGACAGTGAACGTTTATTTTTGGAGACTGTTCAGGGAAAAGGCGGGCGGCAACCCGCCGGGAGGCAGATATGGAAAAGCAGAAACAGGCTGAGCTACTGGCTGAGAAGCTGGAGGAGATGGGGGTTCATACGGAAGCTGAACTACAGCAGAAGTTGAAGCAGAACCAACTGGATATATCCATTTTCATTGCAGGGGAGAGCAAGGCAGGGTAAAAAAGATTCGTCAAGAGATGGCAGTCGGTTAGTCTGCATTGAAAGGGGTGACAGGATGCTGGCGGCTATGGCTGACCTAAAGCCAAAGGAACAGGAACTGTTTACCATGCCAGAAGGAGAGGGAAGCCACGGCGTAACTGCGCAGAAAAGGGCTGAGAATGGGCGACGGGGGCAGCAGTATGGAGATGCATGTAGTTTCTTTCAGCGGTGGCAAGGACAGCACAGCCATGCTTCTCCGTATGGTTGAGCTGGGCATGCAGATCGATGAAATCATCTTCTGCGATACGGGCGTGGAATTCCCGCAGATGTATGACCATATCGCAAAGGTTGAGAAGTATATCGGCAGGCCGATTACCAAGCTCCGCAGGCCGAAGTCGTTTGAATATATGCTCCTTTCTCACGTCAAGAAATCCGGAGTTGTGGGATATTCTTTTCCAGACTTCCGTAATAGATGGTGTACTGCCTATTTCAAACGTGACCATATCAAGTCCTATCTCCGGCAGGCTCGAAAAGAAATGGCTGTCATAGAGTATATAGGTATTGCAGCAGACGAATCTAAACGAATCAAGGACAAGAGGTATCCTCTTGTTGAATGGGGCTGGACGGAAGCAGACTGCTTAAAGTATTGCTATTCCAAAGGGTTTGACTGGGGCGGCCTGTATCAGGTGTTTCGCAGGGTGTCTTGTTGGTGCTGTCCTTTGAAGGGACTTGATGAACTGCGGCAGTTGAGGAAATATTTCCCGGAATTGTGGGAAAAGCTTTTGGAGTGGCAGACGAAGACGTGGCGGTCTTTTCGCTCAGACTATAGCGTGCTTGAACTCGAAGAGAAGTTTATGGCGGATGAACAGTTTCAGCAGATGGAATTATTTGCGGGGAGGGTTGCAGTGTGATTGAAAAATCCTTGTTAGCAGAGGCTCAGGCAGATGTTGAGGCTCAGGCGAAAAAGGGGTATTCCTTAAAAAAGCAAGAGGTTGTGTATGATGGGCTGTCTATGGTCTATCGCAAGCATACGGCTGATGGAGAAGTACTCAAAATGACGTATGTGTGCAAGGGCTGCATGCTGTCAAAAGAACAGCTCAATTTTGTACTCGACTGCAGATATGAAAAGGTGAGCGTAAGGACGGCAACGGCGTAAAGGAGGGGGATTGACTTTCTACTTTCATCATAGCACAAAAAAATTTTTTATTCCTGTGCCGATGCACAGGAAAGCGGAGGGAAAAACGTGACACGAACCGTAAGCACAGGGAACCTATTCTATCGAGCACGTATGCGGGCGGCTGCCGGAAACACGGACTTTGAATCCCGAGCCAGCACGGCAGACATCGTTGGCATCAGTTCCACGAGGCTCTATCAAATAGAGCGCGGCCTCCGGCAGCCGCATCGGGACGAACTCCTCATCATGAGCAAGGAGTACGGAGCGCCGGAGCTTCTGGCAGAGTACTGCCATACCATGTGCCCCGTCGGATGCATGGCGATGGAACATGATTGAGGAGGAGGACTACCTTATCCGGGAAGAGGTGAGATGGTATGAACGCAAAAAAAGATCCCGCCAGGGGCGGGAGAATCAAAAGAGATCGGCATGGGTGCCGGTGCGGGTGAGGACCAGCGTCAAGGCTCCTGCATCTATTTTGTAGATGAGCAGCCAATCAGGCGCGATGTGGCATTCCCGATAGCCAAGATACTCGCCTTTCAGCTTGTGATCCTTGTATTTTTCCGGCAAGGGTTGTTCCCTTACGAGGAGCTCAAGGACATCATTGAACTGGGCGGCAGTGTGGCCTTTTTGTTGCAGCATGCGCTTGTAGTCTTTCTTGAACTGGCTTCGCATGTAGACGTTAAGCATTGAGTTCCTCCATGACTTCCGCAGCTGAATGGAAGGGGCCGATCAGGCCGATGCCTTGCTCGACTTCCTCGATGGCTTTGCGGGTTTCCTCGTTGGGAACGTGAGCGCGGAGGTCGAAAGGAATCCCGCCGTACCGGACAACGGATTTCAGGAACATGGTAATGGCCGTGGAGGTCGGAAGCCCCAGCTCGGAAAAAATCTGCTCTGCCTGGGCTTTCAGGTCAGCATCCACGCGAAGATTCAAGGTTTTGGTTGTTGCCATGGGTTATCACTCCTTTAAGGACATTGTAACGCAAAGAAGCAGAAATGTAAATGCGTTTGCGTTACAACAAAAAATCCTCAACGGTTGACCTCGGGCTTGTCCGTCCTGCCGACGAGGTAGTCAAGGGAAACGCCGAAGAAGTCGGCGAGGGCAATGACAGTATCCAGTTTTGGCTTCACCGTTCCATATTCAAATCGCTGCAGGGAGACGGGGGAAACGCCAATAGCATCTGCAATTGCCTTTTGGGTAATGTTGCGTTGAAGCCGAAGAGATTTGAGACGTTCATTTGAAAACATAAACAACACCTCCTGAAAACTCTTGACACAACGTAACGCGTAGTGTATAGTATAGATATACACAACGTAATACGTAGTGTAAAATACAAAGGAGAGGAGAGCATGAAGAAAGACATAAAATCAATCAGGACGCAGAAAGGGCTGACGCAAGCATTTGTGGCTGACCAGGTTGGAATCTCGGTAATCAGCTATCAACGCATAGAGTACGGAACTCAACGCCCCAATCTGCAAAATGCCTTGGACATCGCGAAAGTCCTTGGAACGACGGTGGAGACCTTGTGGGGCGGCAACCCCACGAGGGCTTCTACCTGAATCATAGCAAATTGGGTTCTGTGATTCAAGAACCCATGGATGCTATTCGCAGTAAATTCTATTTGGGAGATTGTTCAGATTTAAGGCTTAATGCAGGCAAGCCGCAGCGCAGGATGGAAATGGAAGAACATCACATAGGGGGAGAGGATATGGCGAAGACATTGGACGATATGGTCGATGAGCGAGTCGAGAAAAGGGTACGGGAGATCATGAAGCCGCTCCTGAAGCGCATGGAACTCATGGAGAAGGCTATTGAAACTCTGGAAAAATGGCGGGACGATGCTCTTGCCATCGATGGGGAGCATCTGATTACCTTGAAGGAAGCAAGACAGAGGCTTCTGGTAAATCCCGCAAAGCTCCGGGAGATGATAGCCTCCGGGGACATCGCGACAGCGGGCACCCCGAACGGCAGGAACAAGGTGCTGGCATCCTCGGTGACCAGGTACATCGAAAGATTGCAGGAGAAGGCGGTTTGAGTGGGAGAGAAACCAAGGAGGCAGGTCTACTGCTGCATCTGCGGGAAATGGCTCTCGTACTGGCACTACGTCTACAAGCACGGCAGGATGCTCCCGGCCTGCCCGGACGATAGGCTGTGTGAGAGAAGGAGAAAGGAAGGAGAGCACAATGACAAGGATTGATTGGAACGTGATGAAAGCGCGGAAGCGCATGCGGCAGAGGAAAGACCGGAACATCATCCAAGGGATGAAAAGAGCAGCCATAGGGGCGGCATTGTGCGCCGTGGCCGCGCTCTCCCTTGGTGCGGCGGATTCCCATCACCCCTATGATATGGTGGAGGAAATCTACACCGTCCAGAAAGGGGACACTCTCTGGACGATAGGCGAGGAGTACATGGCCAAGAACACCTACGGACCTCGTTACCTGCTTGAATTCATCGAGGGAATCAAGCAGAACAACGAGGAACTTGTGAAGTCCCATGGGCAGGTAGAGCCCGACCAGAAAATCAAAATTACATACTGGGTGGCGAAATGAAAAAATTCGTTATCATGGCAGAACGTGTTCTTCTCTGGATTCTGGCGGCGGCGTTTCTCTTGGGAGCACTGATTGGGTGGGCGATTTATGAATGGATCCTGTTGATGATGGGAGTGGTTTTGTGAACACAAAAGAAAAAGACTCTCGGCAAGGGGAGCCGAAAGCCTCAAAAATAGTTTAACACAATCACAGTTTA
>CACYDT010000021.1 GCA_902773295.1 uncultured Veillonellaceae bacterium
CGTGGGTGGGGGCGGAGCGAAGCGGTATCCCCCACCCGCAAGAGGTCAATCCACGCGATAAGGCGTGTCGTGCTCCTGAAAATGCCGGCGTGGATGGAAACAAATGAGGGATGGTTTGTATGAATGATGAAGTGAAGCGCCTGGCAGAGGTTTTGTGGCAGAATCATCGTTGCAAACTGGCAGGGATGGTATTTGGCTTGGTTGCTGGAATCGCAATCCTGCTCTTCGGTTTTTGGAACATGATGTTTGTGCTCTCCTGTGGCTTGCTGGGGCTGTTCATCGGCGTCAAACTGGACAAGGGGGAGCGCTTTCCGGAACGGCTGGATCGTATTTTCCCGGATCGCTTCCAATAAGAGAGCAAGGAAGGTTGTTATGAGTCGAAGGCAGGCACGGGAAGCGGCATTGCAAGCTCTGTTCCAGTTGGATCTCAATCACGGTGAGGATGAAGGACAGCGGGAATTGTACGAGACCATGGCTCTTGATACGGCTTTTGGCGAATGCGAGAAACTGCCGGAGCATGATCGGGATTATGCGCGGGTGGTTGTTCTTGGTACGCGGGAGCGGCTGGAGGACATAGATGGTTTGATTGCCCTTGCATCCCATGGCTGGAAAGTAGAGCGCATGGCAGTGGTAGATCGCAATATTGTGCGCATGGCCGCATTTGAGATGAAGTTTGGCAAGGAAGAAATCAAGCCGGGCATCGTTATCAATGAAGCAGTGGAACTGGCAAAGAAGTACGGTACAGATGACTCCGGCCGATTCGTCAACGGAATCCTCGGTGCAATCGTCAAGGGATTTTCCAAGAAGGGACTTCCCGGGGGTTCCTGAATAGGTGTGCAGCATGCCAGACCTTGTGTCTGGCTTTTTCTTATAGGCTTCAGTTGGAGGAGACGGCATGGCAATACATAGCGTGAGCGATGTCACAAAGTACATCAAGGGGATGTTCAGCCGCGAGACGCTTTTGAGGGATATCCTTGTGCGCGGAGAACTGTCGAATTTCAAATGCTATGCATCGGGACATTGCTACTTCACCTTGAAGGATGCAGCTGCGAGCATGAAATGCGTGATGTTCCGAAGCATGGCGCAGAAGCTTCGGTTCCGTCCGGGGGATGGCATGAAGGTCATTGCAGGCGGCAATGTTTCCGTTTATGAGCGTGACGGCATCTACCAGCTCTATGTGGAAAGCCTCGTGCCGCAGGGGACGGGGGATCTCGCGCTGGCTTTTGCGCAGCTCAAGGAGCGTCTGGCGGCAGAGGGTCTCTTCGATGCGGCGCACAAGAAACCTCTGCCGGCGTTTCCCAGGAAGATCGGCATTGTGACATCACCGTCCGGTGCAGTCCTTCGCGATATATACAAGGTATCGAAACGGCGAAATCCCGGTGTGCAGCTGGTGCTTTTCCCGTCCCTGGTCCAAGGGGATGGAGCGGCAGAACAGGTGGCAGCCGGAATCCGCTTTTTCAACGAACGATATCCCGTGGATGTCCTTATTGTTGGGCGGGGTGGCGGTTCTATCGAGGATCTGTGGGCGTTTAATGAAGAGGTGGCTGTGCGGGCGATTTTTGCCTCGGATATTCCTGTGATTTCCGCAGTGGGCCATGAAACGGATGTCACACTGGCAGATTTCGTGAGCGACATGCGGGCGGCGACGCCTTCCCAGGCTGCAGAACTGGCTGTGCCGGATGTTTTGGAACTCCAGCGTCATATAAGGAATCTGCAGGCGCGCATGGATGGGATGGTGAGGCATCGTGTGCAAGTGAAGCGTTCCCGCTTGGAGAGATGCTGCCGGAGTGTTTTCCTGAGGAATCCGCAGCAGCTTTTGTCACAGCGGCAGCAAAGACTGGATGAGGCGGTGCGCCGCCTGGCGTCTTCAGCAAGGGCAAGGCTTGGCGGAATGCAGCATCGGTTCGAGGTGCAGCTGGAGAAGCTGGATACGTTGAATCCGGCGCGAGTGCTGCGGAGGGGCTACAGCATTGTGGAACATGAGAACGGCTTTTTGCACAGCATCCGGGAGGTCCATGTCGGCAGCCGTCTGCGGCTCATTCTGGCAGATGGGGAGCTTCGGGCTGCGGTGGACAGGATAGGAAAGGGCGGGGAATGATATGCCGAGGAAGAAGGAACCTTCCTTTGAGGAGAACCTGGAACGGCTGGAAAGCATTGTGGAGCAGATGGAAGCGGGAGAGGTCGATCTTGCGGAACTTATGAAGAAGTATTCCGAGGGGGTGGAGCTCTCGAAGAAATGCATGAGCGCATTGGCTCTTGCAGAGAAAACGATGGATCTGCTCGTGCAGGAAGAAAATGGAACGGTGAAGGAAACAAAGCTGGAAATAAGGGAGACGGAAGAATGTTGAAGGAATTATGGAAGAAACGGCTGGATTTGGTGGAAGAAAAACTGGTGGAGGAACTTCGCGAGGAAACCGCATTGGACGAGACGTTGTGCGCTTCCATGAAATACAGTCTCATGGCGGGAGGAAAGCGCCTTCGCCCGGTTCTTCTCATGGCGGCAGCGGATGCGGTAGGCGGGAAGGGCGAGGATTTCGTTGTTACGGGATGCGCTCTTGAGATGATCCATACCTATTCCCTCATCCATGATGATCTTCCGGCTATGGATAACGATGACTATCGGCGGGGGAAGCTTACGAATCATAAGATATACGGTGACGGCATGGCCGTCCTGGCAGGGGACGCGCTTCTGACCATGGCCTTTGAGGTGATGCTTCGGCAGAAAGGTGTGTCCCCGGAGCAGCTCGTATCGGTCATCCGGGAGATGAGCATCGCGGCGGGACCCTGCGGAATGGTCGGCGGGCAGGCCATTGATCTGGAGTCTGAGGGCAAAAGGATTGCCATGGAGGATCTTCGCAGAATGCATATGGCGAAGACGGGAGCGCTGTTCCGGGCTGCCATCCGTTCCGGTGCGATTCTTGGGGGAGCCACAGAGGGGCAGCTGGCATCTCTGACTGAATATGCGGAGAAATTTGGACTTGCCTTCCAGATTACCGATGATATCCTGGATGTGACGGGAGATGAAGAAGCCATCGGGAAGCCGGTGGGCAGTGACGAGCGCAACCATAAATCCACTTACGTTTCTTTGACTTCCCTGCAGGAAGCGAAAAAACTGGCATTGGATACGGTCGATGAAGCGATGGAAGCTTTGGAGGACTTCGGGGAAGAGGCGGATTTCCTTCGGGATCTGGTGGCCTATCTCGTGGAGCGGAACAAGTGACAGGAGAAGGATTCGTGGCGAAATTATTGGATCGGGTGGACTGCCCGCAAATGCTGAAGCATATGAGCGCGGCCAATATGGAGCAGTTGGCGGGGGAACTTCGGGAGACCATCATTCACACGGTGGCTTCCAATGGCGGCCATTTGGCGCCCAGTCTTGGCGTTGTGGAGCTGACCCTTGCATTGCACAGTGTATTTGATTGTCCGAAGGACAAGATCGTATGGGATGTGGGGCATCAGGCTTATGTGCACAAGATTCTGACGGGAAGGCGCGATCTTTTTCCGACGCTCCGGAAGAAAGGCGGCATTACCGGTTTTCCGAAACGGTCAGAGTCGGAATATGATGCCTTTGGCGTGGGGCATGCGAGCACGTCCATTTCCGCGGCCCTGGGCATGGCATTGGCGAGGGATCTGGACCGGGAGAGCTATCATGTAGTGGCTGTGCTGGGGGACGGCGCCTTCACCGGCGGGGAAGCGTTTGAGGCATTGAACCATGCCGGGGCGCTGAAGCGGAACCTGATTGTGGTGCTGAACGACAATGAACGTTCCATTGACAAGAATGTGGGGGCATTGGCGGATTATTTTTCCCGCATCCGTTTTGCGCCCGGATATGTACGGGCGAAGAAGGATATGGAAAGGTTGCTGCAGCGGATCCCGCATGTTGGAGGACGCATGCTGAAGACCATGAGCGAATGGAAGAATGGCGTGAAGTCCGTGCTGACACCCGGAGGTCTTTTTGAAGAGCTGGGATTCCATTATATCGGTCCTTTGGATGGGCATGATATTCCCCTGCTGCAGTCTGTGTTTTTGCAGGCAAGCAGGGAAAGCGGCCCGGTTCTGGTCCATGTCCATACGAAAAAGGGGAAGGGCTATCTCCCTGCGGAAAAGGATCCCGGAAAATTTCATGGGATCGGGAAGTTTGATGTGGCGACGGGTGTCCCTGTCAAGCATCCGGGCGGGCCGCCGACGTATACCTCAGTATTCAGCAATGCCTTGATTGAGCTGGCAGAAAAGGATGAGAGCATTGTCGCTATCACGGCTGCCATGCCGTCCGGAACGGGGCTTGGGGAATTTGGCAGGCATTATCCCGACCGTTTGTTTGATGTGGGGATTGCCGAGGAACATGCGGTGACATTGGCTGCGGGGCTGGCTGCCGGCGGAAAACGGCCTGTGGTGGCTCTCTATTCCACGTTTGCCCAGAGAAGCTATGACCAGCTTGTGCATGATGTCTGCCTGCAGAATCTCCATGTGACTCTTTGCCTTGACCGGGCGGGGCTGGTGGGAGAGGATGGCCCCACGCATCACGGCGTGTTCGATCTCTCCTATCTGAGGCAGATGCCGAATATGACTGTCCTCGTTCCGAAGGATGAGGCGGAACTCAGGCAGATGCTCGCCTTTGCCATCCGGCAGGAAGGTCCCGTAGCCCTTCGCTATCCGAGAGGCGCGGGTCTGGGGGCAGAGGCGTCAGGAGAGCTTGCAGGGATTGTTCGAGGCAAGGCGGAGATCCTCCGGGAGGAAGGCGACATCGGCATGCTTGCCGTTGGCACGATGGTAGATGCTGCTTCCCGTGCAGCGGACATCCTGCGGCGGGAATCCATAGGAGCCGCAGTTGCCAATATGCGCTTTGTGAAACCGTTGGATGAGGAACTCCTTTGCCGGTGGGCGAAGCAAAAGAAATTGCTGGTGACGTTGGAGGAAAACGTTCTGGCCGGTGGTTTCGGGTCTGCGGTGCTGGAATTTTTGGCAGATCATGGTTTTGGGGTGCCAGTCTTGCGCATTGGTATCGGGGACTTCTTTGTGGAGCAGGGAACCAGGCAGGAGCTTTTGGAACTCTGCGGCATGACAGCGGAACAGATCGCCGCACGGGTGAAGACAAGGCATTTGGAACTGGATGAGGTGATAGGATGAGAAGGCAAACGACACGGGAAATTATTGAAAGCCAAAGCATAGTAGAAAAGCCCCGGAGCGCTCCGGAGCTTTTGGCGCGATATAATCTGAGACGGCAGCAGTACAAGGAACTGAAGATGATCAGCGACAACAGCCCCGAAAAGCGGGAACAGATCGCCATGCTCTATGCAGAGGCCAAAGTATTGGGATGGGCACTGGGAAAAGATGAAAAGAAGATCATCCGGGAAATCAGTTTCTGAGGGCACTATTTGCGGTACATGCGGGCCAGGGCGTTGTCCTTGAAGATGTTTCCCTGCTCGATGTAACGGTGTACCATTTTTTCCGATTTGTGGCGTGTCTGGCGCATGATGGTCAGGGCATCCACATCATGCTGGGCGGCACTGGTGGCAAAACCGCGCCGCAGGCTGTGCCCGGCGAACTGGCTTTCGTTGAGTCCTGCCATGCGGGCATATTTCTTCACAATCAGGGCGACGGATTTGTCGGAGAGCTGTTCCTCCCGAAGGTCCTTGTTGCGTTTGAATCCCCGGAACAGTGGTCCCTGCTGGATCTGGGCGGTGAGAATCCATTGCTCCACGGCTCTGACCGCGCAGATTTCCTCGTCGGGGGCATAGGGAATTGCGATGGTGGAGCCATGCCCGAGCTGATCCCCTTTGGCATGTGGGATGAAGATGGTCATGCCTTCCGGGGCGAACGTGATTTCGTTCATCCGGATGCGCACGAGCTCCGAGCGGCGGAAGGCTCCGGCAAACCCCAGGAAAATCAAGGCCTTGTCCCGCAGGGATACGATGTCATCGCCAAAGCAGTCCGAGAGCAAATAGAGAGTTTCCATGAGAATGGGCGCCTTCCCGTGCTGGAAGGTGCCTTTTTCGCGCCGGATGGCAGACAGGGCGATCCGCACGATGCCTTCCTTGGCGGGATTGTTCCTGCCGTATCCTGCGGCGATATGGTTCTCGGATATTGCGGTGACGCGCCGGGACACGGTGTTTGCCTTTGCATCGTCGGCAAGATCGTTGATGTAGTTCACGATGGTTTCCGGTGTCGTGGGGAGGCATGGTTCCTCATGATAGTTGCACCAATCCACGAAGTCGCTCCAGTCGCTGCGGTAAGCTCTGATGGTGTTGTCGGCTTTCGCTTTCCCCATGCGTTGCTTGGCCTTGGCGGAAAGACGGCTGTTTTCCTCAATGCCCTTGTTGTTCCTGAGAAGGAACGTTTCTTTGGTGTCTATGTTGCTCATCTTCTTTCCGGTTGATTCCTACAAGTATACAGGAAACGGGAAAGGAAGGCAAATCCCAAGTGGCATATCTTGGATGGTATGGCAGGGAAATTTTCCTGTTCGCGAGTATAAATTACGGAACACGATGATGTTCCGCATCGTGTTTTCAAAATAGTGTTTTTTTCCTAGATGTAGAATCAGGAGTCCCGGAAAATACTATATGTTGGGGTAGGAAAGAAGGTTTTGTGGCAGATTTTGGAAAAATTTTCTTGCAAAAGAAGGAGTTTTTTGGTATAAAAAGAATATGTAAAGTGGCATGAAGTGGTAGAAAGTGGGTTGGGATGATGACGAGGTGGTGCATGCGGCATGTTGATGGGTGAGTATATGCACACAATCGACAGCAAGGGCCGCATCATCATGCCGGCGGATTTCCGCGCGGAGCTGGGGGATGAGTTCTTTCTGACGAAAGGGCTGGATGGCTGTCTGTTCATTTACGGGCAGGAAGAATGGGAATCCTTTTCCGTCAAACTCCGTCAGTTGCCGCTTGCCAAGTCGGAGGCGCGCGCCTTCGTTCGTTTTTTTTTTGCCGGTGCCAGGAAACTGGATTGCGACAAGCATGGGCGGTTTCTTGTGCCCGGGAATCTTCGGAGCTATGCCGGGCTCAAAAAGGATGTGGTGCTTACAGGGGTTATGAACAGGGCAGAACTTTGGGACAAGGAGGCTTGGACGAAGTACACGGGCGAGGTAAACCCGGCCGTGACAGAGATTGTGGAACAACTGGCCGATTTGGGGATTTGATGACAGGAACTGAGGGATTCGTGAGCAATGGAGTTTCATCATATCAGTGTGATGCTGGAGGAAACGGTAAGAGGATTGGTGACAGATACTGCCGGAACGTATGTGGATTGTACGTTGGGCGGGGCTGGCCATTCCAGTCGCATTGCGGAACTCTTGGTACCGGAAGGGCGCATTATCGGTATTGATCAGGATGCGGCGGCAATTGCGGCTGCATCGGAGCGGCTTGGCGGTGCTCATTGTCGAGTGGAGCTTGTCCATGACAATTTCCGCCATTTGGAGGATATCTTGGCGGAGAAAAATGCGTTGGAAGTGGATGGCATCCTGTTTGATTTGGGGGTGTCTTCCCATCAGATCGATACGCCGGAGCGAGGTTTTTCCTATATGCAGGATGCACCTCTGGATATGCGTATGGATCCGAATTCTTCCTTTTCTGCATATGATGTGGTGAACAGCTATGGAGAAGAGGAACTGGCGCGTATTTTCCGTGAGTACGGAGAGGAGCGGTGGTCAAAGCGGATTGCTGCTTTTCTTGTGAAAGCAAGGCCGATAGAGACCACTGGCGAATTGGTTGACATCATCTGCCGCGCCATACCGAAGGCTGTGCGCCGGGAGGCCGGAGGGCATCCAGCGAAGCGCGTGTTTCAGGCAATCCGCATTGAGGTGAATGATGAGCTGGGCATTCTGGAGAATGCTTTTCGCAGTGCTGCAGCGCATCTGAAGCCGGGCGGTCGTCTTGCTATTATTACATTCCATTCCTTGGAAGATCGCATTGCCAAAAACGTGCTGAAAGATTTGAGCCGTGGATGCATTTGTCCGCCGGAACTTCCTGTTTGCATGTGTCATCATCATCCGGAAATCCGAATTCTCGGCAAGCCGATGATTGCTTCGGCTGAGGAACGGGAGCAGAATTCCCGTTCCAGAAGCGCAAAACTGCGCATGGCTGAGAAATTGTTGAATTAGGAACTGCCATAAGGATATGCAGTTCCTTCCTCAGGAGGGATCAAGATGCTTGCAAAAAGACTAGAAGAATACGAATACGATCATGAGACATATCCTGAACATGTGGATGAGCAGCCGCGACCGAAGCCAGTTCTTGTAAAACCGAAGCGCTCGTTCCAGAAGGCGCAGATGATGCTGGACAAGCCGTTGCGTTCCCGTTGCCGGACGCTCTTTATCGTTTTCACGGTGCTGGCGATGGCTGTGACCATTCGAAGCGGCATCGGTGCCAGCCGGGGCTATGTTTTGGTGGATACGCAGCAGAAAGCGCAGGTACTGGAGCAGGAGAACGAGCGCATGCGCATAGAGATCGCACAGCTCAAGTCACCGCAGAGAATCAAGGCGATTGCGACGGAAGAGCTTGGTTTGCAGGTTCCGACGAAGGTTTATTTCGGGCATGAAAAATGAATAGGATATCCCATGGCTTCTTTTCTTGTTTGATTGAGAGGAGAAGCATTTATTTTGCCTATGGCAAAACTTTCTTCTTTGCGTTATAATATACTGCGATTTGGTTTCGGATTGGGAGGAAATGGGCAGCATGAAAACGATTGGCGAATTGGCGGACATGGTAGCCGGGGCTGAGGTGATCGGCGACAGGAATACTTTCATCACGGGTATCGTGCATGATTCCCGCAAGGTGGAGAAAGGAATGCTCTTTGTCTGCATTCCCGGCATTCATGTGGATGGGCATACGTTCATACCGCAGGTGGCGTCCCAGGGGGCGAAGGCAATCCTGACCACCCGTGATGTCGAAGTTCCGGAAGGGATGGCAATCCTGAAAGTGCCGGAGCTGCGGGAGGCATTGGATGTCCTTGTGCCTTTTTTCCATGATTATCCGGCACGTTCCTTGCGGGTGATCGGCATCACGGGAACGAATGGAAAGACGACTACGAGCTATATCATACGTTCCATTCTGAGAAAGGCCGGGTTCAAGGTCGGACTGATCGGGACAATCCAGATCATGATAGAAGAGGAGACCATGCCCATCCACAACACGACGCCGGATGTGGTCGAGTTGCAGCATATCCTGGCAATGATGCGCGATAAGGGTATGGACTATGTGGTCATGGAGGTTTCCTCCCATGCACTGGATCAGGATAGAGTGGCAGGGATTGAGTTCGATACAGCCGTCTTCACGAATCTCACGCAGGATCATCTGGACTATCATAAGACACTGGAAAATTATAAGCTGGCAAAGGCGAAGCTGTTCCGTCTCTTATCGGAGCCGGGAACGAAGCAGGGAAAGACTGCTGTCGTGAATATGGATGATGCGGCAGGGGAAACCATGCTGGAGCATGCGGGCTGCAGGCATCTTACCTATGCCATAGACAAAGCGGCAGACCTGCGGGCAGAAGATATCGATGTCTTGCCGGGGGGCGCGAAGTTTTCATTGTTGGGGAGTTTCGGCAGGATGGATCTCCGGCTGCGCATCACCGGGATATTCAATGTATATAATGTCATGTCAGCGACGGGAGCCGCATTGGCAGAGGGGATTGCCCCAAAGGTCATTGAGGAAGCGCTTCAGGAATTTGTGCGGGTACCGGGGCGTTTCGAGCTTGTGGATGAGGGACAGGAGTTTTCCGTCATTGTGGACTATGCCCACACGCCGGACGGCGTTGAGAATGTCCTGCGCACGGCGAGGCAGATTGCAAAGCGTCATATCATTACGGTGTTCGGCTGCGGCGGCGATCGGGATCGGACGAAGCGTCCCATTATGGGACGTCTTGCAGCGGAGCTGTCTGATACGGTCATTGCCACGTCGGACAATCCCCGCACAGAGGATCCGGAGTTTATCCTGAGCCAGGTGGAAGCCGGTGTGAAGGAAAAGATTGGCACGAAGCACCATGAGTGCATTGTGGATCGCCGCAGGGCTATTTTCCGTGCAGTGGAATTGGCTCAGGCAGATGATATTGTGGTGATTCTCGGCAAAGGACATGAGGATTATCAGATCCTCAAGGACAGGACCATTCATTTTGATGACCGGGAAGTGGCGAGGGAAGCCATCAGGAGGAGGAAATAATGCCAGCATTTACGCTTGAGGAAATCCTTGCAGCAACACGGGCCGATGTGGTGCGGAAGGACAAGGATAGGTTCGTTGACATCGTGACAGACACACGGAAAATTGCAGAGGGGGTTCTCTTTGTCGCCTTCCGGGGCGAAACGTTCAATGGCGAGGATTTTGCCGTGGATGCATTGGAAAAAGGCGCGGCCGGGGTTCTCGTGAGCTCTTCCTGTCCGGCAGGGAAGCTGCAGGGCTTGGAAGGAACGGTGCTGAAGGTCGGGGACACGCAGAAGGCATATCAGGAGATTGCCCACTTCTGGCGGAAGAAGTTTGACCTGCCCGTGGTTGCCATTACGGGTTCCAATGGAAAGACGACAACGAAGGAGCTCGTGGCAGCAGTCCTCTCATCGAAAGGGCCTGTTCTCAAGACGCAGGCGAATTTCAATAATGAGATTGGCCTTCCCTTGACGCTCCTGGGCATCCGCAAGGAGCATGTGGCGGCGGTAGTGGAGATTGGTATGCGGGGGCTTCACCAGATTGAGGCGATGGCACCGATTGCGGAGCCGTCGATTGGCATTGTGACCAATGTGGGTGAGACGCATATGGAACTTCTTGGTTCCATGGAGAATATCGCCAGGGCGAAAGCAGAGCTCGTGGAGGCGATCCCTTCGGGCGGGACGGTGATTCTCAATGCAGACAATCCCTATGTGGCTGCGATGAGGGACAAGGCGGCGCAAGGTGTACGGGTTTTGACCTTTGGGATGGAAAAGCCGTCGGACATTCATGGAGAAAAGCTGCAAATGGAGGACGGTTCCACGAGATTTACGGTGGCTTATGGCGGATCCTTCGAGGAGTATGTCCTGCCCATGGTGGGGCGGCATAATGTGTATAATGCGCTGGCAGCGATAGCGGCAGGCGTGGCCATGGGCCTTTCCGCAGAGGAAATCCGGGAGGGCCTGGGCCGGGCAGAAGCAGCGAAGATGCGCTTTGAGGTGCGGCAGAAGGGCGAGTACAGGATTGTCAATGATGCCTATAATGCAAGTCCGATGTCCATGACGGCGGCCATCCAGACGCTTTCCGAGCTGACGGACGGAAGGAAGATTGCCGTCATGGGAGATATGCTGGAACTCGGCAAGGCATCTGAGGATGCGCATTACCATGTAGGGACAGAACTCGCGGAAAAACGGTTTGCGGCTGTCGTGACTCGCGGCGAGATGGGCGAAAGGATCGCCAAAGGGGCAGAAGATGGCGGGATTCAGGAAGTCTATCGTTGCAGCTCCCATGAAGAAGCGGCAGGAAAGCTCCGGCAGATCCTGCAGCCGGGAGACACGGTTCTTTTCAAGGGCTCCCGGGGCATGCAGATGGAGAAGATCATTGATTTGATATAAGGAGAGCGAGGGAATGTCAGCGAGTTTTTTGGTTGCTGCTGCGGCAGCGGCCTGTGTAGTCCTGCTCATGGGGCCTGTGATGCTGCCTGTGCTTCATCGGATGAAATTTGGGCAGAGCATCCGGGAGGAAGGGCCGAAGAGCCATCAGGCGAAGAGCGGCACGCCTACCATGGGCGGTATTATGATCATCCTTGGGATTCTGGTGGGCACATTGGCGGCGGCACCGCTTACGACAGAGATCCTTCTGGCGGTCTTTATCATGCTGGGACATTTTGTCCTGGGATTCCTTGATGATTACATCAAGGTGGTGAAGAAGCGCAATCTGGGACTCAGGGCGAAGGAGAAGCTTCTGGGGCAGATTGCCATCGCCGTTGTGACGATGTATATCGGCACGGCAGAACTGGGATTGGATACAAGCATCTGGATTCCCATGCTGGATCATGAGGTCAATATTGGTTTCCTGTATTATCCCTTGGTGCTTTTCGTGCTTGTGGGCACGTCCAATGCGGTGAACCTCACCGATGGCCTGGATGGGCTGGCTTCCGGTACCATGGCGATTGCATCCAGTGTCTATGCGGTCATCTGCATTCTGATGGGACATGGGGAGCTCGCACTTTTCTGTGTTGCTGTTGTGGGAGCCTGTCTGGCTTTCCTGCGCTTCAATGCCCATCCGGCGAAGGTGTTCATGGGGGATACGGGTTCTCTGGCGCTGGGCGGTGCCTTTGCCGCTATGGGGATTCTCACCCATACGGAATTGCTCCTGGCTGTGGTTGGTTTTATTTTTGTCTGTGAAGCTCTTTCTGTCATTCTTCAGGTGATTTCCTTCCAGACGACCGGCAAACGGATTTTTCGCATGAGTCCCATCCATCATCACTTCGAGCTCGGCGGATGGAGCGAATGGAAGGTTGTGTTCGTCTTTTGGTTTGTAGGGCTCCTGGCCGGTGTGGCAGGGTTGTCCATGATATGATTTGGAGGCTTTTGCTTATGGATTTGCAGGGAAAAACGATGCTGGTGATCGGCGCCGGGATCAGCGGTTTTGCGGCGGCGAAACTGGCGAAGGGCATGGGAGCCAGGGTGATCCTGAGCGATGCCAAGAAGGAGGCCGATATCGCCCAGGATTTCACGGAGCTTCGGCAGAAGGGGATTGAGCTGGTTTTTGGTCCCCAGAAGGATGAGATCCTGGATGGCGTGGACGTTGTGCTTGTGTCCCCGGCGGTTCCTCTGCGCATTCCCATTCTGCAGACCGCATGGAAGCGCAAAATTCCCATCATGAGCGAGGTGGAGATGGCGTACCGGCTGGCCAAGTCCCCTATTTGCGCTGTGACGGGAACCAATGGAAAGACGACGACCGTCACGCTTTTGGGACTGCTTTTGGAAACGCATTACGCGAAGGTCGGTGTGGGAGGAAATATCGGGATCCCTCTTTCGGAAGAAGTCCTTCGCATTGGGGCAGGGGGCTGCATTGCCGCGGAGATTTCCAGTTACCAGATGGAGGCGACACGCACCTTCCGTCCCCATGTGTCCGTCGTTCTGAATGTTACGCCGGATCATATCGTGCGCCATGGTTCCATGGAGGTTTACCAGCAAATGAAGGAGCGCATTTTTGCCGAAGAGGGCATGGAGGATTACCTCGTGCTGAATTTCGACGATGATCGCACGCGTTCCATGAAAGAGCGGGCACACTGCCGGGTCTGCTTCTTCAGCCGCAGGAAGGAACTTGAGGAAGGCGCCTTCCTCAAGGGGGATTGTCTGGTGATTCGCTGGGAGGGGAAGGAGTACGAGCTTTGCCGTGTTTCGGAACTTGGCATCAAAGGCGGGCATAATGTGGAAAATGCCCTGGCGGCTTCTCTGGCGGCTTTTCTTGCAGGTGCAGAGCCGGAGAAGATGGCAGGTGTTTTGAAAGAGTTTTCGGGAGTGGAGCACCGCATCGAATATGTCAGGGATGTTGCGGGAGTTCCCTACTATAACGATTCCAAGGGGACGAATACGGACTCTTCCATCAAGGCGTTGGAGACGTTTTCCGGCCATATCATCTTGCTGGCCGGTGGAGATGACAAGCTGACGGATCTGACGGAATTCATGGATCTCGTGAAGGAGCGGGTGGACGATCTCATTCTCCTGGGAGCTGCGGCAAAACGCTTCCATGAGTGTGCAGTGGCGCAGGGTTTCCCGGAAGAGCATATCCATGAGGCTGGGTATTCCATGGAGAAAGCGGTGGAGCTCGCTCATGCACTTGCGGCGCCTCCGCAGGTCGTGCTCCTGTCACCGGCATGTGCCAGTTTCGATATGTACCGTGGTTTTGAGGAACGGGGGCGCGATTTCAAGCGCCTGGTAAATAAATTGCAGGAGGATTTCCGTTGAAGGTCATTGTGTCAGGCGGGGGCACGGGTGGACATATCTATCCTGCCATAACGATTGTGCGGGCAATCAGGGAACGCGTGCCGGAAGCGGAGTTCCTGTATGTGGGAACGAAGCATGGGCTGGAATCCGATATTGTGCCGAAGGAAGGGCTTCCCTTTGTTACAGTGGAATTGCAGGGGTTTGAGCGGCATATTTCCCTCGTGAATGTCAAGCGGGCAGGCATGGCAATGGTGGGGGTTGGCAGGGCTATGCGCATTGTGAAGCGGTTTCGTCCGGATGTGGCGATCGGTACAGGGGGCTATGTCTGCGGCCCGATTCTGATGGCGGCAAGCCTTCTGGGAATACCGACACTCATACAGGAACAGAATGTGGTGCCCGGCATCACGAACCGGCTGCTTTCCCATTTCGTTACGAGGATTGCGGCAGGAGTGCCGGAAGCCATGAGGCATTTTCCTGCGAAAAAAGTTGTCTGTACGGGAAATCCCATTCGCAAGGATGTGGTGACTGCCGGTCGTGAAGAGGGACTTGAGGCGTTCGGGCTGGATGGCAGCCGGCGCATTGTGCTTGTTTCCGGTGGCAGCAGAGGAGCGAGAAGCATCAATCAGGCAATGATCGGTGTGCTGAAAGAGGCGGCAGATCATCCTGAGGTACAGTTTCTTCATGTGACAGGAAAGCTGGACTATGATGATGTCATCAGGCAACTGTCGGAGGCCGGGGTAGATCTGGAAGCATGCAGGCACATTCAGGTAAGGCCCTATCTCTACAACATGCCGCAGGCATTGGCGGTAGCGGATCTGGCGATTTTCCGGGCGGGGGCAATCGGCCTGGCAGAACTCATGGCGCGGGGCATTCCGTCCATTCTGGTGCCGTATCCCTATGCGGCGGAGAACCATCAGGAGCATAACGCACGGGCAGTCATGGCGGCAGGCGCAGCGCATATGATTCTCAACAAGGATCTGGATGCCGGGACTTTGGGGGCGGCGCTGAAGGATCTTTTAGGCAGTCCGGAGCGCCTGGCAAAGATGGCAGAGGCCAGCCGCGCTCTTGGGAAGCCGGAGGCGGCCGGGGAGATTGCCGATATGGCTTTGAGTATCATGAAGTGAGGAGGAACCGCATTGCTGAAAGGTTTGAAGGACATCAGGAAGATACACTTCGTTGGGCTTGGCGGCGCGGGCATGAGCCCATTGGCGAAAATCCTCGTAGAAATGGGATATGAGGTATCCGGGTCGGATCGTGCAGAATCCCATATCACAGATCGACTGAAGGAACTTGGCGCAACGATTTACATAGGGCAGGATGGGGAGCATGTGAGGGGGACGGATGCCATCGTGGTTTCCACGGCGATTCCCTTTGACAATCCGGAAGTCCTCGCCGCAGGGCAGCTCGGCATCCCAAAGCTGCACAGATCAGACATCAATGCGGCCTTGGTCAATGAGTACAAGGGGATTGCCGTCGCAGGCGCCCATGGGAAGACAACGACAACATCCATGATTGGCGTGGCATTGGATCACCTTGGGGTGTCGCCTACGATTGTCATTGGCGGTGAAGTCGGAGATCTTGGAACCAATGCGAAGCTCGGCAAAAGCGAATATCTTGTTTCCGAGGCGGACGAGAGCGATGGCTCTTTCCTGAAGCTCAAGCCCCATATTGCAGTGGTGACGAATGTGGAGAATGACCATATGGATCATTATGGCACCATGGACAATATCCGTGCGGCCTTCACCGAGTTCATCGAGAATGTGGACAAGGAAACAGGGTATGCCATTCTTTGCTATGAAAGTGACAATCTCCGGGAGATTGCGAAGAACGTTGACAGAAAGATCTATTCCTATGGCATCGATGCTGAGGCGGATTACCGGGCAGCCAATATCGGTGCAGAAGGGATGGGGATTTCCTTTGATGTCATGCATGAGGGCAAGAACCTTGGGCATGTGGCATTGAATATCCCGGGGCGCCACAATGTCCTCAATGCACTGGCAGCCGTTGTGACAGGGATTACCCTTGGGCTGACGGTGGAGCAGATGGCGGAAGGACTGGCAGCTTTCCATGGTGCGAAGCGCAGGTTCCAGACGAAGGGGCGAGAGGCCGGGGTATGGGTCGTTGATGATTACGCCCACCATCCCACGGAAATCGATACCACATTGGGGGCTGCCAGGCAGACACAGCCCAAACGCCTGATCTGCGTTTTCCAGCCGCACCGTTACTCCAGAACCAAGCTCTTGCATAAGGATTTTGGGAAGGCATTTTGCAAGGCAGATCTCCTTGTGCTTACGGATATTTATGCAGCAGGTGAAAAACCCCTGGAGGGCATCAGCGGAAACACGATTCTGGCGGAGGTGTCGGAGCAGACAGGGCAGGAAGTGACATATATCAAGGAACGGGAGAATGTGGCGGATTATTTGGCCTCCATCGTGAAGGAAGGCGACCTGGTTATGACCATGGGAGCCGGGGATATTTACAAGACCGGTGAGGAGCTTGTCGCGCTCCTGACGAATCGAAAAGGGGAAATGGGCAGATGAACCAGGGAAAGATTGTAGTCGTCATGGGAGGCACCTCGACGGAGGCCGAGGTTTCGCGCAGAACGGGCCATGCGATATTGAAGGCGCTAGAGTCAAAAGGGTATTGCGTGGAGGGCATGGAATTGGAGCCGTCGCATTTTGCGGAGCAGATACAGAAGAGCGGCTGTGCCATGGTGTTCAATGCCCTGCATGGCAAATTCGGGGAGGATGGTTTGCTGCAGGGGACACTGGACATGCTCGGGATTCCCTATACGGGTTCCGGGGTTCTTGCTGCGGCGGTGACCATGAACAAGGCGGCTTCCAAGAGGGTATTCCTGGCCGAGGGGATTTCTACGCCAAAGTCCCGGACATTCCACAGTTTTGAAGCGAAGCAGGATCTGCCCTCGAAAATCGAGAACGCGTTTTCCCTTCCTGTCGTTGTGAAGGCAGCCTCCCAGGGTTCCAGTATCGGCGTGTATATCGTGGAAACCCGTGAAGAATTGGCGAAGGCATTGCAGGAGGCCTTCCGGTATAACGATGAGGTTCTTGTGGAGGAGTTCATCAAAGGAAAAGAGTTGACCGTCGCCGTATGGGGGAATGCGGAACATATGGAAGCGTTTCCCATCATAGAGATTACGACCCTTTCCGGGCGGTATGACTATACGAGCAAGTATACGAAAGGAGCATCTTCCCATATTATTCCTGCCCGTGTTTCAGAGGACAAGGCGAAGGAGATCCAGGAACTGGCTGTGAAGACCTTTGCGGCCTGCGGCTGCAAGGGGGTTGCACGCGTGGACATGATGCTCGGCGAAGACGGGACTCCTTACGTTATTGAGGTGAATTCCGTGCCGGGAATGACGGAGCTTTCCCTGGTGCCGGATGCCGGCCGTGCCATGGGAATCGAGTTTCCGGAGCTTTGTGAGCGGATCTTGAAGATGGCCGGCTTTGATATTCCATAAGAATCTGGAAACGACAAGGGAGCAGAGCGAATGGACGGGAAATCAGATGAGATGAAACGATCCCCGCGCCGCCTGTGGAATGGCATCCTTCTCATGCTTGTGACAGCAGCTGTTCTTGGGATTGTGGTGTATTCGCCGATCTTCACCTTGCGGGATATTCGTGTAGAAGGGACGACTTATCTTACCAAGGAAGATATCATGCGGATTGCGGGTCTCTATCGCGGAGAACCTCTTTTTCAGCTTCAGACGGATGTGGTGATGAGGCGTCTGATGCAGGATCTCCGCGTGGAAGAAGCTGTGGTGCGCCGTTCCCTGCCGGACAAGCTGGATATGATCATCAAAGAGCGAAAGCCGGTGGCAATCGTGGCTTGCGAATACGGTTATTTGGATCTGGACCGGCAAGGGAAAGTCATCGATGGATATCGTTCCCTGAAATCGATGGCGATTCCTCTGATTACAGGAATTACGCTGCATGATGTATATATTGGTGACGATGTTGCCGATCCGACCGTGAAATCGATTCTTTATTTTTTGCAGCAGATCGATGAGGAATCCCTGAACCAGATATCGGAGATTTCCATTCAGTCGCCGGATTATCTGATTGCTTACACAACACATTCTGTCCAGATCCGGCTTGGCAGGATGGAAAGGCTGGAGGAGAAGGCGGAGCTGACGATGAATTTCCTGCAGGACTTGAAAACAAGTCCCCATGCCATAGAGTATGTGGATTTCAACTATACTGCGCCCTATATCAAGCTGGCACAGTGATGCAGAGATGCGTATGGATGTATCGCGGGCGCAGATTTTTGCCTGTGAGCAGAAAGGTCAAGGAGGATATCATTTTCCATGAAAAATATCAAGCAGGGACGTTGGTCGATTGCCTGCGTATGCATGGTATTGGGGTTTATGCTGGCTGTCCAGTTCCGCACGACGGAAGATATGAAGCAGTCTCTGCCCTATCAGCGGTTGGAGGAATTGGCCGATCGGGTGATCCGGACAGAGAAGGAAAGGGACGAGCTCAAGGAGGAGCTTGGGAAAATCAAGGGGAGACAGGATCCGGGGATGATTGATGAGGAGCTCCGTATCCAGGCAGGCCTGGTTCCGTTGGAAGGTCCCGGCGTTATTGTGAGGATGGATGACAGCACGCAGAAATCCAAGGCAGGGGAGAACCCGAATCTCTACGTCATCCATGATGAGGATATTCTGAAGGTAGTCAATGAACTGCGTGCTGCCGGGGCGGAGGCAGTCTCAATCAATGGGCAGAGGCTTGTGGGGAGGTCAGAGATCCGCTGTGCAGGACCGACGCTTTCCGTGAACAATGTGAGATCGGCAGCCCCCTTTGAAGTCCATGCCATTGGGGATACGACAGCGTTGGAAAATGCCTTGAAGATGCGCGGCGGTGTGGCAGAGACATTGAAAGTCTGGGGAATCCAGATGGAAATTACGTCGAGCGACAATGTCTATGTGCCTCCCTATAAAGGAAGCAGGAAACTCACCTATGCGCAGGTGACGCAGGAGAAGGAGGGAAAGAAATGATTCTGCCGGTTTTGGGGCTTTGTGTCGGTATTGTTTTAGGTTCCCTTACTCCAATCCTCATTCCGTTGGCGTATTCAAAGTTCTTTTCCGTCGCGCTCCTGGCATCTCTCGATTCTGTGTTCGGTGGCCTGCGGGCGGCTGTCAGCGGGAATTTCAATGATGCAGTCTTTATCAGCGGATTTTTTACGAATGCTCTTTTGGCGGCTTTCCTGGTTTATGTGGGGGATCGCTTAGGCATAGATCTGTATTATGTTGCATTGCTGGCCTTTGGCTTCCGTATTTTCCAGAACCTGGCGCTTCTGCGTCGGCAGTTGTTGAGAAAGCATGGATAATTTTTTTTTCGGCACTATGGAATTCAGAGGGAAATAGTGGTAGAATGAGAGAGTGTATTGTAACGAGAGATATTTTCCAATCTCTATTCATGGGGGAGCAATGCAAATAACAGGTGTGGGCTATGCTCCTGCCTGATAGAAACGTCAATCGGAGGATTTTGCTTTTGGCAGGGTTTGAGCGGCGGCGTTATAGATATGATATCCGTAGAAAACATAAACGAATAATAACGGTCATGGGGGTTTTCTATAGTGTTTGAGTTGGACGATATTGGCTTGGACCAATTTGCAAAAATTAAAGTAGTGGGGGTAGGCGGCGGCGGAAGCAATGCCGTCAACCGAATGATCTCCCTGGGGTTGGAAGGCGTTGAGTTCATTGCGGTGAATACGGATGCGCAGGCCTTGCTGCATGCGATGGCTCCGAAGCGCATGCAGATCGGCGAGAAGCTGACCCGTGGACTGGGAGCGGGCGCACGTCCGGAGATTGGCGAGAAGGCGGCTCAGGAGAGCCGCGAGGATATCCTGGAGGCTTTGCGCGGTTCCGATATGGTATTCATTACTGCCGGTATGGGCGGCGGAACGGGCACGGGTGCAGCGCCGGTGGTCGCTGAATGCGCCCGTGAAGTAGGGGCTCTTACTGTAGGGGTGGTAACGAAGCCGTTCACTTTTGAAGGGCCGGCGCGCCGGCGCAAGGCGGATATGGGAATCGAGAATCTCAAGAAGCACGTTGACACAATCATAACGATTCCGAATGACCGGTTGCTGCAGGTCGTGGACAAGAAGACCCCCATGACCCAGGCATTCAGCATTGCGGATGATGTATTGCGCCAGGGCGTCAAAGGCATATCCGATCTCATTGCTAAGCCGGGTCTCATCAACCTGGATTTCGCGGATGTGAAGTCCATTATGAGCAATGCAGGTTCTGCTCTCATGGGCATTGGCGAGGCATCCGGTGAGAATGCCGCTGTGAGCGCTGCTCGTGCGGCCGTGGATTCGCCGTTGCTTGAGACGAGCATCCAGGGTGCAAGGGGCATTCTGCTCAACATCACAGGTTCTGCGGAGTCCTTGAGCATGATGGAAGTCAATGAGGCTTCCGTGACGATTCAGGAGTCGGCACATCCCGATGCCAATATCATCTTTGGTGCCTCCATTGATGATACCATGGGGGACAGCGTGAGCGTGACGGTCATTGCTACAGGATTCGACAATCCCAATGCCATTGGCATGGAGGCAGGAAAAGAGCAGCCTGCAGAGCCGGGCTTTGGGCTGGGGAATCTCCAGACCCCGGGCTTTGGAAGTTCTGCGGTACAGCAGCAGCCTCTGCAGCAGCCGCAGGTCGGGACAGCTTCCATGGGAATGGAAAGTCCAGCATCCAATCAGCAACGCCGCGGGATGCAGGATATCATTGATATTCCCACTTGGATGCGCCGTAGATGATGAAAGATGAAATTGGTTATTGACAGATTCCGTAGAAATCTGTATAATGTATCACTGTCAGTATGAATGTACTGATGATGAGTCGGGTAGGTGGCCGAGTGGTTAAAGGCAACAGACTGTAAATCTGTCATCTTCGGATTACGATGGTTCGAATCCATCCCTGCCCACCAA
>CACYDT010000022.1 GCA_902773295.1 uncultured Veillonellaceae bacterium
CGTGAGCAGGAAAATTTACCTGCCCACGGTATATGCAGAGACCGTAAAAGCTTTGCCTACGGCAAATTTCAACGGTCTCTAGTATAACATGCTTATCCCGGTTGTGTCAAGGAATTTGCTTAAGAACTGGCAATTTTCTTTGTTTGCCAAATCATCTCAGATCCATTCCCGCATGTTTCTTGAGGATGGCTTTGTGGGCGTACATGGCTTCGTCGGCTTGCTGGAAAACGGCAGCGTAATCCATCCCCGGCCGGTAGACAGCCATGCCCCTCGCGATGGACAGGGGCAGGAAGGTTCCCTGCACGGTGAAGCCTGCGGCGGAAACTGCTTCGTCGAAAGCCTCGAGGAGTTCGTCCCGGTGCATGTAGTCGTCGTCCCGGAGAATGGCTGCGAACTCATCGCCGCCAATGCGGAAGGAATGGCTCTGGGCGAAGACCTTGCTGATGGTCTTTGCAGCGCAGCAGATCAGCTCGTTGCCGGCTTCGTGCCCGTATTGGTCATTGACCAGTTTCAGGAAATTGACATCAAAGACGACCACGGCATAGTGGAAATAAGGATTCCCTTCCTGCGTTGCAAGATCGCTGCAATGCCTTGCATAGGCGGCGGTGTTCCTGAGCCCCGTGAGCTTGTCGCGGTAGACGTAGATTTCCAGTTTCGCAACCATTTCATGGACGCTTTGGATCAGTGCGCCAAGCTCGTTGTCGGATCCCTGCGGGAGTTTTACATCGAGATTGCCGGCAGCAATCCTTTTTGTGGCCTCGGTCAGTGACAGCAGGGGACGGATGCCCCTGGCTGCGAGGCTGATGCTCAGGATGGAGCCGAGGATGGCCACTGCGAGCATGACGCTCGTCAGATGCATGAGCAGGTTGTTGCGCTCGGCGTAGATCTCGCGCATGGGCATGGCGACGCCAAGCCAGATGCCGTTGGTGAGATAGGTTTCCTTTTCGTGGAAGGTTGGATTGGGACGGAACAGCTCGCCCTGGGCATAATCCTGGTGGTAGAGCACCCTGCCGCTCCGGTCCGTGAGATAGACATGGCCGTGGTGGTAGACGGACATGCGGCGCACCTCATGGATGATATAGTCGAAGTCGATGTCCATGCCCACGACACCCACGAGATTTTTCTCGAAGTACAGGGGGCTGACATAGGAAACCACATAACTCTCTGCTGCCGGATCCATATAGGGTTCTATCCATGTGGCCCGGTGGCGTTCTATGGGGATGTAGTACCAGCCGACGTTTTCGTAGTCGTCCGGGCTGTAGTTCGAGAGATTTACGGGTGTGCGCTTCCGGAAGTCGGAAGTGGCTCCCTCCCACCGGTTCGGCTCTCTTCCCCAGGAAAAACCGCCCAGAGGCCCTGCATAGCCGGGATCGCAACGCAGGTAAAAGGCGATGCTGCCTGCGGTGTTGGAAGCGATGGACTTGAAGAGGTACTCTGTTCTTGCGAGATAGTCACTGCGATACTCTTCGTTGTTTCTCAGTTGTTCATAGTCCTTGATCTCGTCCTTGGCCAGGTCGTGGATAGCATTGACGGAAACCTGTATGCCGTCGAAGGTTCTCTTTATGCGTTCCCGGCAGATGACGCTCATTTCTTCCAGGGAATTTTCCAGGTTATGCTCCGTGATGCGGTTTGTCACGACAAAACATACCCATCCCAGGACAAAGGCCGAGATGAAGACTGTTATGACTTCAAGGAACACGAAGTTCACCATGATGGAAGATCGATGGCGGAGCAGAAGGTAGAGGATTGCAATCAATCCCAGGTTCATCATGGTGAGGCATTCCCCGTTGAACTGCAGCCAGGTGTCCAGATTGGCAAGGTCGTAGATCGTGCCGGAAACATCGAGAAGCAGGAACAGGAGAAGGAAGAAGCTGTAAAACAGGGCAAGAGCTATGCGGTTTGCCTTGGCATTGCCCGGGAAGTTTGCCTGCTTTGGCGGTCTGGTGTATTTGGGCAATGGGGATAGGGGACGGAAAGGGTAGAGGCACAGCATGAGGATGGCGCCCAAGCGGAGGGCATCCATGGTTTCGATGTCAGGAAGGCAGAGAACAAGGCTTGTTGCGCAGCCGATGAGGAAAATCAGGTCGAATTCCCGCTGCAGTTTCGGGTGGTATGTCTTCATTCCCAAGGGCCGGTAGAAGGGGTAACGGAAACTGATGAGGATGAAGAACCAGATCAGTCCGAAGAAGATAGCGACATTGAAATCGTTGATGAAGCAGAGAAATGCGTATTCGAATACCCGCCCGAAACTGAGGGTGGATTCCTCAAGCTGCTGCGCGAGCAGGCCGCTGTCCGTGCTTATGGCGAGAAGGAGGGAGGTCGTGAGCGTGGTGAGGAATACAACATAGACGAATTTCAGCAGGATATCCGTCCGCAGAGAGAAGAGCGGACGGACGGGATGGACGAGGATGGAATGCCAGAGCCGGTAGGGCATATAGGCGGCGAGGAATGCCCAGAGACCGTTGCTGCAGAACAGCAGGAAGGCATGCCAGAAGCAGGAGGCGAAGCCTTTCTGCCGGAAGATATCCGGCAGAGCGTACCAAGCGGTGTGATTGGCCAGAAGCTCTCCGCACATGGTGCCGACTGCGGCAACAGGCCCCCACATGAGTCCCAGGATGGGGGGGAGGAACGTGGAGAACCGGATGATTTCGGAAGGCATTACGAGAACATCCCCGGCGCAAATGGTGATGAGATAGTAAAGTCCCATGGCAAACAGAAAGCGAAAAATTTCCCGTCTCAAGTTTTCACATCCTCTTTGATAGCATATCGGTATATGTGGAACTTCTCCAAATATCAGTAAAATCCTGTTGCGTTGCAAAAGTATTTCCGTTGCAAATGGAAATCTTTGTGAGAAAAATGGGGAATCTTGAACAGGGCGTTGACATTTTTGCGATTTTCCTGTATACTTTTACGGTGTAGTTGTGGTTTTTGTACACAACGCTCCGAATGAATACTTGGAGGGGGGGAAGAATCATGGCAAACGAAGTCAAAGTTGGCAAAAACGAATCAATCGATAGTGCTCTCCGCCGCTTCAAGCGTACGTGCCAGAAGGCTGGCACTCTGGCTGAAGTCAGAAAACGTGAACATTACGAGAAACCCAGCGTTCGCCGCAAGAAGAAGTCAGAGGCGGCGCGCAAGCGCAAGTACAGGAGCTAAGGCAGCAGTCAGCACCCGCGAGATGGATTCGTGGGTGCTTTTATGCTTTTACTATGAAAAATGAGCGAATCAAGCCCGCAAGGGCGTAGATGAGCTTAGTTTTCGTGTAAGGGCGTAGTGCGAAACACCGTTTCGCACGGAGTTTGGGGAGGGCTGTTTATGGAATTTGCGAGTATGCCCGCTGTGCAGGTGCTTCTTCTTTCCATCTTCTTTTTGGCGCTCTTTGTGGAGATCAAGACGGGGGGCATGGGAATCGGTGTGCTGCTCGGCTTGGTGGCGGCCGGAGTGTTTTTTGGCAGCCAGTACATGAAGGGGCTCGTGAGCCTTTATCAGATTGGGATTTTCCTGGCGGGAATCTTGTTCATCATTGTGGAAATCCTCATGCCAACGGTAGGTCTTCTGGCCGGCATTGGCGTGGCAGCGATGCTTTACAGTGTCGTGCTGGCCATGGGCGGCGATATCAATGCGATTTACGCCATGCTGGCGGCGCTGGTTCTCGCCATCCTGCTCTTTGCGCTGATTGTGCGGCGGCTGCCTTCCAGCCGGCTCTGGGAGAAGATCGTCCTGCGCGACCAGTCTACGAGCCGGAGGGGATATGTGAGCTCGGAATCAAAGGAGGATCTCGTGGGGAAACAGGGAAAGGTTCTGACGGAGCTTCGTCCTTCCGGTTCTGTTCTTGTCGAGGGCCGTCCCGTGGATGTGGTTTCCGAGGGGGCATTCATCGGCAAGGATGAGGTTGTTGAGATTGTTGCGGTGCATGGAAGCCGCGTTGTGGTCAGAAAGGTGGCGGTTTGATGTTGGAATTGTTCGGTACAGGGTTTTTCCTGGTCTTATTGATTATTTTTGTCATGGTGTTCCTGCATTTTGTCCCAATCGGGCTCTGGATTTCTGCCATGGCTGCCAATGTGCATGTGAGTATCATGACTCTTGTCGGGATGCGCATGCGAAGGGTTCCTCCGGGGAAGATCATCCTCCCGCTCATCAAGGCGAACAAGGCCGGGCTGGATGTTTCCGTCAACCAGCTGGAAGCGCATTATCTGGCCGGGGGCAATGTGGATAAGGTGGTGGATGCCCTCATCGCCTCCCATCGCGCACAGATCCCCCTTCCCTTCGAGCGTTCCGCCGCAATTGACCTGGCAGGGCGCGATGTGCTGGAGGCTGTGCAGATGAGCGTCAACCCAAAAGTCATTGAAACGCCGGTGGTCTCGGCGGTGGCGAAGAACGGCATCGAGCTTAAAATCAAGGCGCGCGTTACAGTGCGGGCGAATATCGACCGCCTGGTGGGCGGCGCCGGGGAGCCGACGATCATTGCCCGTGTCGGAGAGGGCATTGTCACTACGGTGGGTTCTTCCGCGATGCATACGGACGTGCTTGCCAATCCCGACGATATTTCCAAGACGGTGCTTGGGAAGGGGTTGGATGCCGGAACAGCTTTTGAGATTCTTTCCATTGATATTGCCGATGTGGACGTAGGGCGCAACATCGGCGCGGAACTCCAGACAGACCAGGCAGAAGCCGACAAGCGCATCGCCCAGGCAAAGGCCGAAGAGCGCCGTGCCATGGCTGTCGCCAAGGAGCAGGAGATGAAGGCATACACTCAGGAGATGGAGGCCAAGGTCGTGGAGGCGCAGGCAGAGGTTCCCCATGCCATGGCAGAGGCTCTCAGGGAAGGGCGGCTTGGCGTCATGGACTATTACAACCTCAACAATGTGCAGGCAGATACGGACATGCGAAATGCCATCAGCCATGCGGGCAATACCGGCAAATTGCAGCCGCCGCCCGCTCCGGTGAAGTGATATGGAAAACATCGCATTTGCTGTGTTTCTCTACTTTCTCGTGATGGTGCTCACGGGAAACAAGAAAAAAAGAAAACCGTCCCCGCCGGAGCAGAGGGAACTGCCGCCGACGGAGGACATGGGGGTATCCCATGGGGGAATCGATTTCGAGATACCGCATCTGGAGGGGGCGCCGCCTCTTCCTTCCCGCGATGCCATCCGGAGGGAAGAGGCCGGACCGCCGCTGCAGCAGAGGACTCCTTCGACGGAGAGGGAATCCTGCCCTGCTCGGGGCGAAGATCCTGTGCCCGGCGGGCAGCCTGCTGGGAAGGCGCGCCCGATTCTCTTGGAGCCGCAGACTGCCCTGCAAGCGATTGCCATGGCGGAAATTCTGAACCGTCCCAAGGCTTATCGGAATCTGCGCCGCAGATAATCTCCATGACAAATCGTATTCCATGTAGTAAAATAAAAGACATGCAAAAAATTTAGGGGTCTTTCCGGAAGATTCCTCGGTAGGTGATGAATTTGTCGAACGCGATGTTTGACGTGATAAAGCATGATTTAGAGGCGTTGGAAGAGGAACTTTTGGTGGCCGCGGAATCCCCGGTGGAAATCGTGCAGGAAATCGGCACCCATTTGGTGACGGCAGGGGGGAAGCGCATCCGTCCGGCTCTCTGCCTGCTGGCGGCCCACGGAGGCCCCGGCTTCGAGCTGAAGAGGCTGCTCCCGTTGGCGGCGGCATTGGAGCTCATCCATACGGCTTCCCTTGTCCATGACGATGTTATTGACGAAGCGGGGACGAGGCGGGGGGTTCCCACGGCCAATGCGAAATGGGGAAACCAGATTTCCATTCTCAGCGGTGATTACATTTTCGCGCAGGCATTCAGGCTTGTGACAAGAGAGGATTACGGGAACTATATCTATCATCGGCTGGCTGAATTGGTAGGGGACCTGAGTTCGGGAGAGATTATCCAGAATCGCCAGGTGTATATGGCTTCCAAGGATGAGAAGGACTACTATAGCCGCATTCAGAAGAAAACCGCAGATTTCTTGGAGATTTGTTGCGAGCTGGGATGCATTGTGTCAGGGATGTCGCCGGAGGACACAAAGCGGATGGCGGAGTATGGCCATTGTATTGGGATGGCGTTCCAGATCACGGATGACCTTCTGGATATTGAGCAGACAGAGGCGAAGATCGGGAAGCCGGCGGGCAATGACATCCGTCAGGGAATTGTGACATTGCCTGTCATCCGTGCCCTCAAGGAAAGCCCGGACAGTGAGGAACTGGAGGCCATCGTAACGGATTCCGGCATGACGGAGGACATGGTCACGCGGGCCATTGAGATTGTCAAGGCCAGTGGCGGCGTGGAATTCGCCAAGGAAAAGGCAGACGAATACCTGGAGCGAGCCAGAAAAGCACTGCCGGAGAGTATGCCGGAGGATATTCGCGAGGCGTTTCTGCTCGTAGCGGACTTCATCGGGGAACGCGACTTTTAGGGAGAGAGGCATTATGTTTGGTATCGGCATACCGGAATTCATACTCATACTCATCGTCGGACTGATCGTGTTCGGCCCCAGCAAACTTCCGGAGATTGGGAGGGCTGTGGGCAAAGGGCTCAGGGAGTTCCGCAAGGCATCCAGTGCCCTGCAGGCAGCCATCAATGCGCCGGACGATCCGGTTCCTTCGCGTTCCCCTGCGCCGTTGCATGCCGGAACTTCCGAAGCACAGCAGGCGAAGGAGCCTGCACCCGTGGAAGCAGCCGCAGGGGAACCGGTTTCCGCGGAAAAAGAAGCGGCACAGGAAGTGCCGGCTGTGCCCAAGTATGATCCGCCTACGCAGGAATCGGTGAGAGCGCAGCTGGAAGAACAGAAGAAACATGCATGAAACAATCGCCTTTGCGGTATGCGAGGGCGTTTTCTGCATTTCTGCAATTCCATAGGGAATTTGTGTACGGGAACATCACGGAATGATTGAGATATCCGGTGAGGTCATGTATAATAAGAGTTAAGAGCAAATATATGTCTTAGGGGGATTTTTGTATGTTTGGATTAGGTGTGCCGGAACTTCTGATTATCCTTGTGATCGGCCTGGTGCTGTTCGGGCCGGGAAAACTGCCTGATGTGGGCAAAGCGTTGGGAAAGAGCATCAAGGAATTCAAGAATGCGAACAAGGACGAGCCTGTGAATGTCACGGAGAAACCACAGGCATTGGCAGCCAAGGCGGATGAGCCGGAGAAGAAATAATCGGGCAGGGGAGAGTCATGGCAGAAGAGAAAACCGTGGAAGAGCAGCTGCCGGTGGCAGGCGGGGAGGTACAGCCGGAGGACATGCCGGAGGATGGAAGCATGTCCCTGGTGAAGCACCTGGAGGAGCTCCGTTCCCGCATCATTCGGAGCCTGATTGCCGTGGGTCTTGGCAGTGGCGTTGCTTATTATTTCATCGATGATATCATGCACTGGCTGACCTTGCCTGTAGGGAAACTCTACTACATGCAGCCTTCCGAGGCATTCTTTACGTATTTGAAAGTAGCGGTGGCCGCAGGGTTTCTTCTGGCATTGCCTGTGGTCTTTTATCATGTTTGGCGGTTCTTCCTGCCGGCTCTTACGTGGCAGGAGCGCAAGGTGGTAGCTCTGGTGGTTCCTGCGTCTGTGGTGCTTTTTTTTGGCGGCCTGGCGTTTTCCTTTTTTTTCGTCCTGCCGGCTGCGGTCAGATTCTTCATGGGCTTTGGGAATACAGAACTGGAAGCGATGTTTTCCGTCAACAGGTATTTCGATTTCATCATAACCTTTGTCCTGCCCTTCGGGTTTGTGTTCGAGCTTCCCCTTGTCATTACGATTCTCGGGAAGCTGGGGATTGTCGGGTCGGAGTTTCTTGGGAAGCATCAGCGCACGGTGGCATTTCTTTCCTTTGTCATAGCCGCCATCATCACGCCGACACCGGATGTATTCACCCAGTCCATGCTGGCGCTTCCCATGATCGCCCTGTATGAGGTGGGATATCTTATCGTGAAGTATATTTTAAGAAAATAAGGAGACGAGTCATGGCGTACAAGGATTTGCGCGAGTTTATCGAAGTGTTGGAAAGGCGCGGGCTGCTGAAGCGGATTCGGGCAGAGGTGGATTGCGAGCTGGAGATTACGGAGATTACGGATCGTGTGTCGAAGAAGGAGGGCAGGCAGAATGTTGCCCTCCTTTTTGAGAATGTGAGGGGTTATGACATGCCCGTGCTCATGAATGCCTTTGGCAGCTATGAGCGCATGGCACTGGCTCTGGGCGTGGAGAAACTGGATGACATCGCGGAGGAAATACGGGAGATCCTGAAGCTTCCCTACATTTCCCTTCAGAACAAGTTCAGCGTGGTTTCGTTGATTCCCATGGCGAAGAAGGCCGTCAACTTCCCGAAATATGTCAAGAACGCCCCCTGTCAGGAGGTTGTCATGGATGAGCCGGATCTGGACAAGATCCCCATCCTCAAGTGCTGGCCCCAGGATGGGGGGGCTTTTGTTACTTTGCCGCTGGTGTTTACCAAGAATCCGGAGACGGGCAAGCGCAACGTCGGCATGTATCGCCTGCAGAAGTACGACAGCAGGACGACGGGGATGCACTGGCATATCCACAAGAATGGTGCACAGAATTTCCGCGACATGAAGGCAAGGGGCGGTGAGCGCATCGAGGCAGCGGTTGCCATCGGCACGGATCCCGTACTGACTTATGCGGCGACGGCGCCATTGCCGAGGGATATCGACGAGATGGTCTTTGCCGGGTTCCTGCGTCACAAGTCCGTGGAGATGGTGAAGTGCAAGACCGTGGACATCGAGGTTCCCGCCCATGCGGAAATCATTCTGGAAGGCTATGTGAGGACAGATGAGATGCGGAGGGAAGGTCCTTTCGGCGACCATACGGGCTATTACTCCCTGGCGGATGACTATCCGGTGTTCCATGTGACATGCATCACGCATCGGAAGGATCCCATCTATTCCGCAACGGTAGTGGGAAAGCCGCCCATGGAGGACTGCTATCTGGCGAAGGCCACGGAGCGTATCTTCCTTCCGCTTCTGCAGCAGATGCTGCCGGAGGTCGTGGACATCAACATGCCCTTGGAAGGAGTGTTCCATGACTGCGTGATCGTCTCCATCAAGAAGAGCTTCCCCATGCAGGCGAGGAAGGTCATGCATGCCTTCTGGGGTATGGGGCAGATGATGAACGTGAAAATGATCATTGTGGTGGATGCCCATGTGAATGTGCAGGATCTCTCCGAGGTCTGGTGGAGGGTCTACAATAATATTGATGCCAAGCATGACCTGGAAATCGTGGAAGGCCCTCTGGATGTCCTTGACCATTCCTCGCCCATGGCGAAATGGGGGGCGAAGCTCGGCATTGATGCCACGAAGACCTGGCCAGAGGAGGGGCATACCCGTGAGTGGCCGGACGAGATCGAGATGGCGGAGGAGATCCGGCAGAGGGTCGATGCCAAATGGAACTCCTTGGGACTGGACTAAGGGGGACTGTTTTTGTGAGCATTCGTGCGCATGTCAATAATATAGCCCTTCATCATATGGTCTTTGCCTTGCCGTTCGCCTATATGAGCGCATTCTTGGCGGCGGGCGGCGTGCCTCCTCTTTGGGAGCTTTTTTGGATTACCGTGGCGATTGCGGGAGCCAGGAGCGCAGCACTGGCCTTGGATAATCTGGCGGATCTCAAATATGATGTGGATCAGGCGCGTTTTGCCGGCCGTGCCATGGTGCGGGGGGATCTGTCGCCCAAGGCAGCAAAGATATCTATTGCCATTTACCTTGTGCTTTTTTTCGTGGCAGTCCTGCAGCTCCATCCCGTCTGCATCAAGCTCCTGCCGATTGCGATGGTTCCTTTCCTCGTCTATCCCTATACGAAGCGATTCACCTGCCTTTGCCATTTCGTCCTTGGGGTAGCGATTGCCATGGCTCCCGCAGGAGCATGGGTGGCAATCCGGGGGACAATCGATCAGCCCGTCATCGTCCTTTGCGCTGCGGTGGCTCTTTGGATCGGGATGTTCGATGTGGTCTACGGGGCGCAGGATGAGGCCTTCGACAAGAACCATGGCCTCCATTCCCTGGCAACGGCCTTTACGGCCAAGGGGGCGCTCAGGATTGCGAAAGCGCTCCATTTCGTGAGCATTGCCTGTTTTGTGATTCTCGGCATCATGCTTCAGATGCATGCAGTCTATTTCGTTGGTGTGGGGATTGCGGCGGGGACGCTTGTTTATCAGCACAGCATCGTGAAACCGGATGATTTCCACCGCGTGACACAGGTATACTTTATGAGGAATGGCATTGTGTCATTGGCGATGTTCGCCTTTACATGGCTTGGACTATGCTTTTGATGTTTTTGGGAGGTGTTTTTTGTGGGAAATCTTGCTTATGCAGAGGATTATGACGTGGAGATCATCAACGGGAGAGAGTTCATGATGTCCCCTCGGCCTGCCATCAGCCATATCCGGGTAGCGGGCAATATCTATACGATTTTTGCTAATTTCTTGAAAGGAAAAAAGTGCGAGGCATTTCCAGACGGAACAGAGCTTCATCTGGACGAGGAAAATGTCTTTGTCCCTGATGCCATGATTGTCTGCAATCCCGATATCGTCCAGAAGCAGGGAATCTTTGGGATCCCGGATTTGGTGGTGGAAGTGCTTTCCCCGAGCACAGCGAAGAACGACATTGGCGAGAAAAAAGAGGTCTATGAGAAGCATGGTGTAAAGGAATATTGGATTGTAAGCCCAATCGCCCGTTCCATAGAGGTTTATCTCCTGCGGGAGGGGAAGTTCCATTTGGATGAAGTCTATCATGGATATACGGATGAGGAATGGGCGGACATGAAGGAGAGTGAGCGGGAGAATGCGCCTCAGTTCCTAAGAGTATCCATTTATGAGGATTTTGTTGTTTCCATCAAGGATGTTTTTGAAAGGCTTTGACGTGAGAAAGGATTATCCAACATGACCACGAGAATTTTGGAAGGCAAGGAGTTTGCCCGTCAGTTTAAGGAGGATGCGGGGAAGAAAGCCGCAGAATGGAAGGAGAAATACGGCATGGCGCCGGGACTTGCGGTCATCATCGTGGGGGAGAACCCGGCATCCCAGGTTTATGTCCGGAACAAGCACAAGTCCTGCGAGGAACTGGGCATCCATTCGGAAGTCATTGCCATGCCTGAGGAAACGACGAAGGAGGAACTGATTGCCAGGATTGATGCCCTCAATGAGGACAAGAAGATTCATGGCATTCTTGTCCAGCTTCCCTTGCCGAAGCAGATTGCGGCGCATGAGGCGGAAATCCTCAATCGCATTGCTCCGGTCAAGGATGTGGACGGTTTCCATCCCGTGAACGTGGGGCGGCTCGTGACAGGAGAGGAAGGCTTGGTTCCCTGCACTCCGGCAGGCTGCATCCGCATGCTGGAACTGGCGGGGATTCCCATGGACGGCAAGAAGGCTGTGGTCATCGGACGCAGCAATATCGTGGGGAAGCCCATGTTCCACTTGCTTCTGGCACGGAATGCGACGGTGACGGTCTGCCATTCCCATACACAGAATCTGGCGGAAATCACGAGAGATGCGGATATCCTCGTGGCCGCCATCGGAAAGCCAAAGTTCGTCACAGCGGATATGGTGAAACCGGGCGCGACGGTCATCGATGTGGGCATCAATCGTATTGCTCCCAAGAAGCTCGTGGGCGATGTGGATTTCGAGCAAGTGAAGGAAGTGGCAGGGGCCATCACTCCCGTTCCCGGCGGCGTGGGACTTCTCACCGTTGCTATGCTCATGCAGAACGTCGTAAAAGCGATGGAAATGCAGATGCAGATGAGATAGCGGCTCTTGGGAAGGTGGGAGCATTGTGAAGTGCAACGTGCCGATTGGCGTAGATGATTTCCAGAAGATGAGGAAAGAATATGTCGATGAAGGAATCCGGATAGAAAGGGCATTGGAATGAAAACAGACGAGAAAATCATCCCGGAGGGCAAGGCAAGGATTTTGTTGTGGATTGTGGGGAATCAGCTCCCTTATGTGAGCAAGGCATTGGATATTTTGTCGCATCAGTTGCAGGGAATCCGTGTAGTAGGCGCAGCTTGTGCCGGAAAGCCCCAAATCGTATATCATTCTGTGCCCGTGCCCCTTGTCACGGAACCTGAGATTCCCTCTGTGGAGCATGATATTTTGCTTGTGGCAGGGGGAGACGGGATACCGCTGGTGCAATTGCTCCGGCGCATCAAGGAACTGAAGGGAGATGTTTCCAAACTCTTGTTGGATCGACTTCCCTGCATTCCGGGATTCACGTTGGAGAAATATCGCAAACTCCAGAAATCGAGATTGTCGATATTTTCCATGAACTGTTTTGGCGGTATCATCAGCCATACGTTGGGGCTTCCGTTTTTGACACCGTTCATCAATATGTTTTTCGAGACGGAGCAGGAATATATCAGATTCCTGAGGAATCCCCGCGTGTATATGGAAGAGCGTTTGGAGCTTGAACGGACGGAGTTCGAGAAGCCTCTGAACATCACCTACCCCGTATATCGCCTGGGCAATGTTCTGATCCACATGAACCATTACCCTGATTTTGACAAAGCGGTGCAAAAATGGAGGGAGAGAAAAGAAAAAATCAATTGGTACAACTTGTGCGCGATTATGTACACGGACAGCCCGGAGACCTTGCAGCAGTTCGATGAGCTGCCCTACGGGAAAAAAATCTGTTTTGTATCGTTTCCTTCCCGGCTGGACTCCGCATTCTATATTGATACGTCATTGGACGAGAACCGTCCTCTGTGGGACGTTGTGAATCGTTATGCGTTTGGCGCGCATAGGTATTATTACGATCCATTTGATTTGTTGTTGTATGGGAAGAAAACCCGGCTGGTTGATATGTGAGGTGCTTACGATGAAAACAGATGTAGAGATTGCCCAGGATGCAGAGATGCAGCAGATTCGTGAGATTGCGGCGAAGCTGGAGATTTTGGAGGAGGAACTGGAGCTGTACGGGAAGTACAAGGCAAAGATTTCCTTAGAGGCATGGGAGCGGGTCAAGGATCGTCCCAACGGGAAACTGGTATTGGTGACGGCAATCAATCCCACTCCGGCAGGGGAAGGGAAGACCACGACGAGCGTCGGCCTTGCCGATGCTTTCCATAAGCAGGGCAAGAAGGTGGCCGTGGCTCTTCGGGAGCCTTCTCTTGGCCCGTGCTTCGGACTCAAGGGAGGCGCTGCGGGGGGCGGCTATGCCCAAGTGGTTCCCATGGAAGATATCAATCTGCACTTCACGGGGGACTTCCATGCCATCACGACGGCTCATAATCTTCTGGCAGCTGTGATCGACAATCACATCCAGCAGGGGAACGCGCTGGATATCGATGTGCGCCGTGTAGTCTGGAAGCGTGTCCTGGATCTCAATGACCGCGCTCTCCGTCATGTGGTCATCGGTCTTGGCGGTACGGCCCACGGCGTTCCGAGGGAAACGGGCTTCGATATCACTGTGGCATCGGAGATGATGGCCATTCTCTGTCTGGCCAGCGATTTGGAGGATATGAAGAAGCGCCTCGGGGAAATCGTGGTTGCCTATACCCGGGAGGGTCGCGCCGTGCGGGCAAAGGAACTGGGAGTTACGGGAGCTTTGACGCTCCTCTTCAAGGATGCCATCAAGCCGAACCTCGTGCAGACGTTGGAGGGGACTCCCGCCTTCATCCACGGCGGCCCGTTCGCCAATATCGCCCATGGATGCAACAGCGTCATGGCGACGAAGTTCGCTCTGAAGTTTGCGGACTACGTGGTGACGGAGGCAGGTTTCGGCGCGGATCTCGGAGCAGAGAAATTCCTCGATATCAAATGCCGCTTTGCGGGAATCCATCCGGATGCCGTGGTCATCGTGGCGACGGTTCGCGCTCTCAAGATGCATGGAGGCATGGCAAAGGCGGATCTCTCGAAAGTGGACATGGGAGCTTTGGAAAAGGGGCTGGCAAATCTCACGAAGCACATCGAGAACATCCAGAAATTCGGCTTGCCGGCCGTGGTGGCTGTCAACGCCTTCCCCACGGACACGAAGGAGGAACTGGATTTCGTCGAGGCAAAGTGCCGGGAAATGGGCGCAGAGGCTGCTCTTTCCGAGGTATGGGCCAAGGGCGGCGAAGGCGGCCTGAAATTGGCAGAGAAGGTGGAAGCGGCTCTCGGGAAACCGTCGGACTTCCGCTTCATCTATGACGAGAAGGACACGGTGGAGAAGAAGATCGAGGCCGTGGCAAGGGAAATCTACGGCGCGGACGGCGTGGACTACACGGACGCGGCGAAAAAACAGCTCAGGGAAATCGAGGCATTGGGCTTTGACAAGATGCCGGTCTGCATGGCAAAGACCCAGTATTCCCTTTCCGACGATGCCACGAAACTGGGACGCCCCACCAACTTCCGCATCACGGTAAAGGAGCTTCGCGTCTCCGCAGGCGCAGGCTTCCTCGTGGCCCTTACCGGAAACATCCTCACCATGCCCGGCCTCCCCAAAAAGCCTGCGGCAGAGAACATGGACATTGACAGGGATGGAAGGATCACGGGGCTGTTTTGAAGAAGGAAAATGCTTGACACAATGGAAGAAAAATATGAACTGATCAATGGAAAGGAAGTCCTTCTTTCTGCGGCCTCGATTTCTCATTTGGACATACAAGGAAACTTGTATACCATCTTGAAGAACTATCTAAGGGGAAAGCGTTGCAAGGTTCTTTTTGAGGCAAAAGTTGTATTTGACAACAAGACTTGGTTTCAGCCTGATTTGTTGGTTGTATGTGACAGAAACAAGTTGAAAAGAAATCAGGTTGAGGGAGCACCAAATTTTATTGCAGAAATTCTTTCCTTTACGACGCAGTTCCGTGATTTCGGAATCAAGAAAGACATCTATGAAAAATATGGCGTTCAGGAATACTGGATCATAGACCCTGTAGCGAGGAACATCATGGTATACTTGCTCCAAGACGGGAAATACCAGCTTGACGGTGTATATCACAACTACACAGAAGAAGAATGGGAAACCCTTTCCGATAGGGAAAAGGAAGAGCAGAAGCTCACCTTGAAACTTAGCTTATATGATGATCTGGAAATCCATGTGAAAGATGTTTTTGAGGAATGATTTTAACCTATCCACCGGAAGTCCTCCAAGAGCAGGGCTTCCTTTTTTTGCAGAGTCATTGTCAAGGATCTATTTTTGATAGGGAGGCTCTTGAATGGAAAAACAAGAAATGAAGAACACGATGCGAAACGTTATCTGGGACGACACTCCAGTGGATATTACGGAAGAAGTCAATCTCATCTGGGGCATCGCCAATAAGTTGCGCGGTCCTTACCAAAGCGATAAGTATAAAAATGTCATCATCCCCATGACTATTATCCGCCGCTTTGAATGTGCGCTGGAAAAAACCAAGTCAGATGTACTGAATAGGGTCAGCACCAATCCCAACATACCGGACAAGGTCCTCTATAAAGTCTCTGGCTATACCTTCTATAACAAAAGTCGTTTGTCCCTGGAGAGGTTATTGGACGACTCCGCTAACATTGCAGAAAATTTCAGCGCTTATTTACAGGGTTTCTCCCAGAATGTCAAAGACATCATTGCCAACCTGGAATTTGAGAAGGAAATCATCAAAATGGATAGGCATAACCGCTTATACGGTGTGGTGGAAGCCTTCTCCGAGGTGGATTTGGATCCCACCGTTATTGACAATGTAAAGATGGGCTATATCTTTGAAGATCTCATTCGTCGTTTCTCTGAAAACGCCGAGGCCGGTGACCATTACACCGGCCGCGATATCATCAAAGTCATGGTGGAAATTCTCCTGGCTGAAGGTGCCGATGATATCTTTGACGACCACAAAGTGGTAACGGTGCTGGACAAAAGGGTAGCATATTTGATACAAGTAAATGACAAAGAAAAATCCTCGCAGTCCCTTGATATATGGGCTTGCGAGGATTTACTTCATTATGGGCTTGTGGTCTAACAGTTGATATTTCATTGGCTTGGCAGAATTTGACCGGCCATAAGACGCTAGGGATTGCATAGCGAAAAATCATCCGTTTGCAGGGTATATGTTCCTGCGAAGTGACCGTTTGTAGGGTTCTCAAAATAGCTGTAGAGGCAGGTATTGCAAAGGGTTCTGCAAAAGCATCTACTACGTATGTTACATATGACATTTTTCTTAAGATAAGATTTTTCTTGACAGAACTCTATAAAAAAGCTATAATGACGCCATAATTTTAGGGAGGAGAAAAGAGTTTGGGCGTTGGCGATGCAATAAAAGAAATTCGCAAAAGATCCTTGCTATGTCAGCAGGATTTTGCTAAGAGTCTTGGAGTTTCTTTTTCTACAGTAAACCGATGGGAGAATAATCGAGCGATGCCAGGATACCATGCCTTAAATAAAATCAAAGCATTTTGCATGAAGCACGACATACCTTTCAACATCGAATATTTTATAGCGGAGGATAAAAATGAAAGTAATTAGTTTGTTTAGCGGGTGTGGAGGTTTGGATTTGGGATTTGAGAAAGCTGGCTTTGAAATCTCGGTAGCAAACGAATTTGACAAAACCATTTGGGAAACATTTGAAGCAAATCATCCTAAGACTAAACTGATTCGTGGGGATATCAGAAATATCAAAGAAGATGACTTCCCTGATGAGATTGATGGCATTATCGGAGGTCCACCTTGTCAGTCCTGGTCTGAAGCAGGAGCATTGCGTGGAATTAATGATGAGCGTGGCAAATTGTTTTTTGATTACATCAGAATTCTTAAAGACAAGCATCCGAAGTTTTTTCTTGCAGAGAATGTAAGCGGTATGCTGTCGAATAGACATTCTGAAGCGGTCAAGAATATTCTGGCGATGTTCGAAGAATGTGGTTACGATGTGTCTTTGACATTGGTGAATGCAAAGGACTATGGAGTTGCGCAAGAACGAAAGAGAGTATTTTACATCGGCTTTAGAAAAGATTTAAGAATCAACTTTTCTTTTCCGCATGGCTCTACTGAAGCGGATAATAAAATTACGCTACGAGATATTATTTGGGATCTTCAAGATACCGCCGTTCCTGCTTTAAAGAATAACAAACACAATCCCGAAGCAATCAATAATAATGAATATTTTATCGGTGCTTACTCGCCTATTTTTATGAGTAGAAATAGAGTCAAATCGTGGGATGAGCAGGCGTTTACAGTACAAGCATCTGGGAGACAGTGCCAGTTGCATCCACAGGCGCCTAAAATGGTGAAGGTTGGAAAGAACGATTGTCGTTTTGTTGAGGGAAAGGAGAATTTGTATCGTAGAATGACAATTCGAGAAGTGGCAAGAGTGCAGGGCTTCCCAGATAATTTTAAATTTATTTACGACAACACTAATGATGCATATAAAATGATTGGCAATGCTGTGCCTGTCAATTTGGCATTTGAAATTGCAACAGCAATAAAAAACACGATTGAGCGGTAGGAGAACTAAGGAATGATGTTGTTCTACACTGTCTATTTGAATTCCAATGAAGAGATTGTTGCCTCAGGAACCGCATATGAGTGTGCACAACAAATGCACAAATCATTAAACGGTTTTCATAGCATGGTTTCAAAGAATATGAAAGGGATTCAAAAAAATATACGATTGTAAAGCAGTATGATAACGATGATGACCCACAGGAAGAAATTTAATGTAACTGTTCAGTCGTACCCCAAATTTCATGAAAAAATTCGACCTTTACCCAATATCATGTGTTAACTTGATGAACAACTGACTATATATTGTGATGTAACCTTGACTTTTACAGGTACGACTGAACAGTTACAATTTAATTGGGTACAAAGAGGCGACATCTCTTGATATGATGTCGCCTTTTTTTACCCATATATAATTCCTGGGTTTTCAACATTTGAAATATTAAGCTCATCTGTGGTTTGAACCCCAAGCTGTTGTAAAGCTTGACTTAAACGAGCATAAGCGTAATCTCCCCCTTGCTGGAGCGGGGTATTAAAGCAGATATCATATGCGAGCTTTTCATTATTTACATACCAGTTCACATATACAGCGAGAGGACGATTGCCATCGTATTTTTTGCGAAAAGTTCTATAATTTAATGCTTTACAAGCAAAATACACATGCGGATGCTGGCGGACATATTCGTCGATGGTCATCATAGAATCAATGGCATTCTGGGCAGAATTAATGGGGTTGTCTTCAAAAAGGATATAATTGGCAACACCACTTTTTACTATGGTTTTTCCATTGACAGATGCATCGCGTTTATCGGCAGTGAGATTAGTACCGGCATAAACGTCAATAATTTGCGCGTGTGACAGATGCATATCGCCACTTAAATCACCACTTGGAACATTCAATAACTCGAATTTCCATCCGAGAGTTATTGCACCTGCCTCAGTACGCCGAAATGAGGATTTATATATCAGCTTTCGCTCTAAAAAATTCTGCCCAATTTGTGATGTAGCTTCCCTGATTATATACAACCAATTAT
This sequence comes from uncultured Veillonellaceae bacterium, assembly GCA_902773295.1. Classification (GTDB taxonomy): domain Bacteria; phylum Bacillota; class Negativicutes; order Selenomonadales; family Selenomonadaceae; genus UBA3796. The sequence continues at coordinate 18,432 of CACYDT010000022.1, forward strand.
TTCCCAAAAGTTGCTCTGCACGATCAGCGTTTGTTTTGTTCTCTAAGAAGTCTGCATTCTCTTTTTTGAATGATATTTTAAATTCATCAGTTCTATTATCTGCAGATGCTAAAATATATATATCAGTTTTGGGTTCACCTCGAGAGCATGTCGGTTTACCAGATTCCTCCACAATATATCGTTTATTTCTATAAATGAAACTTGTACCACTGCGGAAATATGCGAGTATTCCTCGTTCATCTTCCCCGAATGTTTTAGCCATAATTAGTCCTCCTTTTTGGATATTTTTGTGTTGCAAAAAGTTTATTTATCAACTGTTTCAAGAATATCCTCAACACGGCAGTCCAGAACCCTACATATCTTTAGCAAAATATCTGTAGTGACATTCTCGCCTCTGCCTAACTTAGCTATGGTTGTCGCACTTATGCCTGCTGCATCCTTTAATTCCATCTTTGACATTTCTTTGTCGATGAGCAATTTCCAAAGTTTGTTATAACTTATACGCATTTGATATTGCCTCCTCTAATTCAAGCCCATCATCATGTTGTAGTGCTGTTCCTGCTCCATACATCGGAATATCATCTGAAATGCATCGCGGCATTTCTGGGCATCAACACAATCATCAACGTAATTAAGACCATCAATGACAGATGTATTTGCGCTCATATACGAAAGCATAGAAGAAGCTAAATCAAACTTTGTAAAATCCTCATTTCCCAATTCGTCCTTCATAACAAATGCGTCTTTATTTTGGATTAATATGCGCTCTCTCAGATTTGTTCCCTCATATCCGCATAGCTGGAGAAAATAATATTCCAGAATTCTACGGGAAACATTCATCAAAGGTGTCCCACTGCTGACTTCCTTGTATTCATCCCACAAAGCGGCATATGAATTTTTGACGGGATTTACATTCATGAGGTCACTGGGACTGTTCGGATTTTGACATTCGCATAGCTTGACCGATGATTTTTCTCCTGTCTTGCGAATAAGATAAAAGGAGACAAAATCATATTTTTTTACATAAGCATATGTAATTTCTCTGTGGAAATACGCATTGTGGGTCAGAATGAAAATTTGCTTGATGAAATTGCCATTTACCATTGGATTGCGGTTATCTGCGTTGTTACGGCAGATTTCTATCATTTTCCGCACTTGCGCGCTGACCATGTATAGCGTACTGCTATCCATGCTTGACACAGGGTCGTCAATGACGACTATCTTTTCTCGCAAATCGCCATCTTCGCTACTGCTACCGAATACACACTGTTGGAAGTAAAGAAAAGCAATAAAATTTTTCTCCCCTTCGCTTAACTTATCTGCAACCTCCCCGGTAGCAGTGCGTATCACCTCGTAACTCCTCACTCTAGCAGGAATGCGCGTTTCAATAGTTCCATCAGGGCTAACAACTTCCTCGCGCTTTGGACGCAGTTCAAATCCTCGGAACCCGGATTCTCGTAGCAAAATGTTGATGTTGTTCATGGCTGATTCGGTTTCTACGGTTTGGCTTGAAAGTGACCGAAGTTCGCCCTGCAATTTTTCAACGAGTTTTTTCTGCTTATTAATAATGCCCTGTTGCTTGCTGATTTCCTTGGAATTGGCGGTTGATTGCTTGTTGTGCGTCTTTGATAAGTCTTGTACAAGAAAAGCCAAATACTCGAAGATTGCCGTCTTGCAATCTTCTTTTTTTTGGTCTCCTTCTTTGACAATATCATTGTTTGCAGTGATTAACTCGTTAAAAGCTTTTACTGTGTCAGTTATTTCTTTCAATGTGGAACTTGTAGCATCAAGTTCAAATATTCTTGATGGCTCTGCTAATTTTTCTTTTATTTTGTTGATGTTCTCCGTTATAATAGCCTGCAAAATCGATAACTTTTCTCTGTATGGCTTTACATCAATCGCCGGATATATCTCGTTTGGGATTTGTTTTAGTTGAGATAATAACGCCTGAGCAGCCTCTGTATAGGTATTAAGGAATACGGAGATTTTCTGGATGTTGATTTGATATTGCTTATCGAAGCTCGCTGCGAACATCTTCTCAAATTCAGATGGGAGAGTTTGTCCACAGTATGGGCATCGCTCACCGGCTTTTTCCTGATAGCTGTCATGCCCCTTTTGCACCCACTCCATTGAGCCGATGTCTTTCATATATTGAGCAAACGGGGTATTGGCAGTATTGACGATGGCAAGTTTCAGTAATTCGTGCCCTTCGATAGTATCTAATGTGTTTATATCCGCAACTGTATTAAAAGGCTGGTATGCCTTGGCATCACTGGAATAAACGGAATCATAGGTTCTTTTGAGTTTTTCAACATCATGCTCAACAGGTGAATATAAGCATAATGATTCTGCAAACTTCTTCTTGTTATTTTTCAAGCCTTTTTGTGTTTGCTCGAACTCTGTACGTACCTTTACTGTCTTGTCCCAGCAAGCAGAATGAAACTTACTGTCAATTTTCCCTTTTTCCTTTGTCTGTTTGCTTATTTCGTCATTAGCCTCAGCGATTAGTCTCTTTGCCGTGTTTTGCTCCTCGGTTTTAGCATCGATTTGTTTTTGTATGTCGATATTTATTTCATTTATGGTAAACACACCCGGCATATCGTGGTAGTGCTGCATATTATCGTTTATATAGTCTTGGTCAAAAACCAATGGAATATAGTCTTCCTTGGTTTTACCACTGGCATAGGATAATCCTATGCCTTTTTTTATTGTTCTGGCTATGGTCGTTTTACCAACACCGTTATTGCCAAAGAAAAAATTTATGTATGTCGGGTTGATTGGCTCGTTGCCTTCGTTAAAGACAATGCTGTCAAGACCTATTTCCGTTATCTCGCATGGAAGTTTTTCTGACATCGTTACCTCCTATAATTGGGAACAGGAACATTATTTATTCCGGCAAAAGCGAACGCATCAAAAAGATTAACTCTGCGTACAGACCACGCGATTATATTGAAGTCTGTAATGGCGCAGCTCATATTCAAGTCGAAATATGTGGCCACTCGTTCCTCGCAGATGTCTTTCTTTTCAATGGCAGCAAGCGGCTTAAAGTCAATCCTGATATCATTTCCCTGCTTTTCTATTAAATCGACATAGCAATATATTGCCCATAGGTGCAATTGTGACATGCGCTGTTTTGAGGTATTTTTCATGCAAATTATAGTTGGTAGTTTCTTTAAAAACTCCTTGCCTTCATCTGATAAAGATGAACATTTCTTATAAATTTCAGATGGGACATTTTGTTCCAACAATGCGTTGCTTGCATTGACGGTCACGGAATTACTCGTAAAGATTCTATCATCCTGTGTAACGATTAACTGGTAGTATTCCTTGCTGAATGATTGCACGGCAATCATCTGCGTTGCATTATCGTTGCTATCTTTTGAATAGAAATTGCAGTTGAAATTGACAGTACCGCCATCTTGATTGTTGATATTGAAATTGTTTTTTCCTGTCATTGGGCTACTATTCGCTAAAGGCATGGGGGAAACGGTCGCTAATGTTTTGTTCATCATAAATCACCGGAGAAGTCAAAATTTAATGTTCCATTGTTGACGAGATTATAGTTTTTTTCGCCTTGCATAACCACATTGGTTTGTTGTTGGATAATCGTTACTTTCTCTTGATTAATGGGAGTAGCCTCTGTTCCAGTAAAGGCTTCTGCTGTTTTCGTTTTCCGTCTTTTCCCGGCAGCGACATAAAGTATGTCGGCATAAAAAGCAGAGATTTTCTCAAGCGCATTATGTTGGTTGATGCCATCGATATCGCCTTTGAAAATATCGCAGAGTTTTTGAACCGATTGGTCGGAGAGAGGCTCTAAGTATTCTTCAAATAATGCTGGCTCTATGAATTTGGAGATTCTCTTTGCCAGCTTGGTTACCGCTGTGTTGCCGTTGTAATACGCCTTGAATGTTTCTTGACTGTAGCCATCCAAAATTTCTGTGCCGTCATCCCGAAGAATAGCCTCGATTATTGTTTTGGCAAATGCAGGTTGGCTTGCCTCACCGTTAACAATGGGGTGAAGTAGACGGGCAAATTCACTAAATTTCATAACGGAGTCCTTTCTTCGGTAGTCTACCGAAGCCTACCGTAGCGTACCTATTCCTACCGCCTCCATTTGCTATTATCAGGATGCCAAGGACACACGGGGACATTCCCCACGACAAACTGGGTCGACCTTGCACAGCCATCGAAAGGAGGAACTTGCATCAGTATATCACACTAAAATGTAGTTTTCTACACTTTCCCATAAAATCTTTCATAATTTCCTAATTTTTTTTGTGAAAGTGGATTTCATCCACACGACAATCAACTCTCAATGTCCGAATAGCGCTATAAGGACGGCGGGAAGCATAAAGTCCATCGAACGGCTGCAAATGCTGTTTCCGATTGGAAGATGCTCCCACCGTGACATCGTGCGCCCTTTTTCGGACTCCGATGCCCGTGGTCATCTTCTGCTACGGGCTTTTTGCTTTCCTGCCATCCGGCTCGGACGGAAAGGAAGGCAAAGCAATGAAAATCCAACTGAACGGCATCATTAAGGACTACTCTTCGCAGGAGGTCGCCACCCTTAAGCGGCAGGGGTATCGCTTCCGTTACGACATGGGCTTGGATGCCTTTGTCTCCGTTACTATTAAAATCAACGAGAACGGCGAGAGCCGGACTACCACCATCGAGGAGCTTATCCAGCGGAGGGCAAAGGGCGAGAAGTTCCTCAAGGTCAAGGGCAAACCCATCTACTCACCTACCGATACCTCGAGCTATTCTGCCATCATGCGCCCCATTTGGCGGGAAGATAAGCGGGAAAAGCGCAGCCTCGTTTGTATCTATAAAGGTAAATCCAGTTGCAAGGACTGTGATTGCGATAGTTGCACCCATCCTGTGTATATGACCAAATCTTTGGAACAATCCATTGAAGTTAATGACCCTGAAATCCCCGTCATCGAGGACGTGGCTACTACCATCAATCGCAAGCAGCTTGTGAATGAGATGTATCAGGCAATTACCGAGCTCGATCCAAAAGACATCAAAATTCTTTTGCTGAAGGCCTCCGGGATGTCGGAGCGTGTTATCGCTGAGAAAGTAGGATTCTCGTCCAAAACCAGCGTCGTAAAGCGGCTTAACAAGATTATTCCTCGGCTTCAGAGCCGTTTGAAAAATTTCCTGTAAATCTTGGTGTCCATTGAGTGGGGGGACGTCCTCTTCTTTATGAGGGGAGATGACATCCCCCAAAATTTACCGAAAGGAAGTGGTTCCCATGAGGGAACAGGCAGCAATCGCCACCGACATCATAGTAAGTCTGCGTCGGTTGGCAGATGTCTTGGAGGAGTTCATCCAGATTCCCCAAGGAAAGGAAAATGAAGAGCAACCTCCTGCGGTGGCAACGCCCACATTGGAGGAGGTACGTACCGCTTTGATGGCTCTCAGCGTTGCCGGACACGGTGCGGAGGTCAAGCAGCTCATCGGCAAGTTTGGCGTGTCGAAACTCAGCGAAATTGCCCCAGAGCATTTTGAAGCGGTGCTGAAGGAGGCGGAGTCGATTGGCAAGTAAACACGCAATCCTCTCCGCATCATCGGCAAGACGGTGGATAGCCTGTCCACCATCGGCGAGGCTCAATGCGGCGAAGGTCGATACGCCGAGCGAATATGCCGCCCAGGGCACGGACGCGCACACGCTCTGCGAGTACAAGCTCCGCAAGGCTCTGGGCGAGAAGGTACGCGATCCGTCAAAGAAA
>CACYDT010000023.1 GCA_902773295.1 uncultured Veillonellaceae bacterium
AAGTACAGTCCTCGTAGGTTCGCTAAGTTCATTATAACATTGTTTTAAATAATTTTAAATAGTTTGATTATATTTATTTACTATATATCGTCATTTTGGGAGGATTGGTTAAGGGGACAATGTTCATTTGTGAGCCAGCAGGATTTTCAGGGCCGTCCTTTTTTCCGGGGGGAGTGCGCGGATGAGCTCTAAGAGGTGCTCGTCCACATCATTGGAGGATGGATTTTCTTTCTGCTCCGGTTCGGAATCCAGGGAAAGGGTGTTGAGTTCTTCGATGCGTATGTCCAGCTTCTGGCAGATTTTCAGGACGTTGTCCATGGCGGCACCGCCGATGGAGCCGTTCAGGATGGACAGCAGGGTTGTGTAGGGCATATGGATTGTTTTGGCAAAATCCTTCAAGGTATACCCATGGGATTTGATGAGGGCTTTGATATAATCTTCTCGTGTCATGGCTTGGGCGCTCCTTGTCGTGCTCGCGGCTGATGCTCGGGATAAATTCATAGGCTGATAGAAAAAACGAAGAAATCCAATCAAATAAAATCATATTTCGTATTGACTGAAATGAAATTTTGTTGTAATATGTTCTTGTAAACGAGATTTAGTATTTGTATTTTTTTTACATTCGAGACACGATATTATGTTACTGAATTGATTATAACACGTCTCATTGCATTTGTCAGCATATTGGAAATTATGGAAAACGAAAAAAGGATATCTTAATTTTGAATCCAATGGAAAAGGGGAATGGATGATGGATAAAGCAACAGTCGTTGTCATCGGCGGCGGAGCCACAGGGGTCGGCATCCTCCGGGATCTGGCGATGAGGGGCGTGGATGTTCTCCTTGTTGAAAAATGCGACTTGGTGAATGGCGCAAGCTCGCGCTACCACGGCTTGTTGCACAGCGGCGGGCGTTACGCGGTGAAGGATCAGGAGGCAGCGAAGGAATGCATCATTGAGAACCAGATTCTCAGGAAAATCGGAACCTCTTGCGTGGAACCCACGGGCGGCATGTTCGTTCGCCTGGACATTGATGATCCGGATTATGAGGGCCTGTGGGTCAAAGGATGCGCCGACAGCGGCATTGAGGCGAAGCCCATCACCTTGGAGGAGGCATTCCGGTTGGAACCTCTCCTTTCCAAGCATGTGGTTTCTGCTTATCTTGTTCCGGATGCGGCCATTGACGGATTTCGCATGTCCTGGCAGAATGTCGAATCTGCAAAGCGCTATGGCGGCCGTTTCCAGACCTATCGGGAAGTGGTGGGCGTCCTGCAGGAGAACGGGCAAGTCAAGGGAATTGAGGTGAGGAATACCATCACGGGCGAGATTGAGAAGATTGCCTGTGATATCCTCGTGAATGCGGCAGGCGGCTGGGCCGGGAAGGTGGCGGCTCTGGCGGGGCTGGAGGTCGGTGTCCAGCCGGACAAGGGGACGCTTCTCGCCTTCAACCAGCGCATTACCAATCATGTGGTGAACCGCCTGCATAAATCCTCGGACGGTGATATTTTTGTTCCTCATGGCTCCATTACGATTCTTGGAACTTCTTCCATGAGCATCCCGGATCCTGAGGATACGAGCAGTTCCCGTGAGGAAGTGGAGAATCTTCTGGCCATCGGCGAGAAGACCTTTGAGAATCTGCGTGATTATCGGATGCTCAGAGCCTTTGCAGGCTCCCGCCCGCTCTATATGCCGCCCGGCGGTGCATCGGGGCGCGGCGCCTCCCGCGGTTTCGCCATCGTCGATCATGCGAATGACGGGCTCAAGGGCATGATGACCATTGTGGGCGGCAAGTTTACGACCTATCGCCTCATGGCGGAGAAGATTGTTGACCAGATCTGCGCGAAACTCAATGTGACGGAGCCTTGCCGGACGGCAGAAGAGCCGCTGGTGCCGGAGGTTTCCGAAAATGACAAGAAGGAAGCGAGGAAGTATTTCCCGGCGTTTGGCACGAACCTCGCTGCTACGAGGCTTGGCCCGGAGAGGTTTGCCCGTGTGGCAGACAGTCTCAAGAACCATCCGGAGAAACGGGAACTGGTCTGCGAGTGCGAGAATGTCACTTTGGCGGAAGTGGAGGAAATTGCGCGGGATCTTTCCAGTTTCCAGATCAATGATATCCGTCGCCGTACCCGTATCGGCATGGGCACTTGTCAGGCGAATTTCTGCGCTCTCCGAAGCGCAGCAGTTTTCGCGAAATATGGGCAGGACAATGGGGCAAGGGATTCCATCGGGCAGATGAAGCAGTTCCTGCAGGGCCGCTGGAAGGGCATCCGCCCGGTTCTCGTGGGTCGTACCCTGCGGGAGATTGAGATGACGCGGGCCCTCTACGAGCTCTCATTCCATGTAAACGGAGGCAAGAAGGCATGAAGCATTCAGATACAATAGTGATTGGCAGCGGCCTGGCAGGGCTTATGGCAGCACTCACAAGTGCCAGACGCGGAAAAAAGGTGACGCTGCTCACGATGGGCTCTGGTTCTCTTTCCCTCAACAGTGGTGTGATTGATGTGCTTGGATTCGATGAGAACCATGCGTTTGTGGAATCGCCCCGGAAGGGGATTGAAACGCTTCCCAAGGATCATCCTTACAAGAAAATCGGCATGGATATGCTGGAGAAATCCGTGGAGGCATTCCTTGCTTTTACGAAGGAATATCATTTTCCCTATCGTGGCAGCCTCGACAAGCAGATCATGGTTCCCACCGCCGTGGGAACACTGAAGCCGACCTGCCTTGCGCCCCATTCCATGGACGGGACGGGCTTCAAGGGCTGCAGCAAGGTAATTATTGTTGCCGTTGAGGGGCTGAAGGATTTTTACGGCGATATCATCAAGGAGAATATCCGTCCTCTTCTGGGGGAGGATCTTGTGTATGAGATCGTCACGATTGATACCGGGCTCACGGGCGGCAGGGACATCACGACACTGGATGTGGCGCGGTGGCTTGACCATGACAAGGGGATGACAACCCTTTCCGAGGCGTTGAAGCCCTATGCGAAGGGGAGCGAGACGGTGTTCCTCCTGCCCCAGATCCTGGGGACTTCCGGGCATGCGGGAGCCTTGGCTCTGCGGGGCAAGCTGGAATCCGAGGTCATAGAGACCACCTGTCTGCCTCCATCTGTCAACGGACTCAGGCTCCAGAAGATTTTCTATGAAGCGTTGCGGGATTCGGGCGTGGATATCATTGAGGATACGAAAGTCCTGCGGGCTGTGAGGAAAGGTGCGAAATGCACGGCAGTCGTGGCACAGGCGGCCGCGAGAGAGAAGACCTATGAGGCGGAGAAGTTCATTCTTGCCACGGGGGGCTTTTACAGCGGAGGCATCACCATGCGGGAATTCGAGCATCCGAAGGAAGCGATTTTTGACCTGCCGGTGTGGTTTGTTCCGGGAGAGGAGAACTGGAGCAACGAGCAGCTCTTTGCTGACAAGCCGCAGGGCTTTGCAATGACGGGCATCCGCACGGATGAAAATCTGCTTCCGCTGGATGGGAACGGCAAGCGCGTTTATGATAATGTATATGTCGTGGGTCGGAACCTCGGCGGCTATGATTTCTGCTTCGAGCATTCCGGCAATGGCGTGGCGCTGGCATCGGCCTATAAGGCTGCAATGATGTGAGGAGGTGAGCCAGGATGAGTGAATTGACAAAAGCAATCAAAGAAAAAACAGAATCCATGCTCACAGCAGATCATTGCCTGTCCTGTACTTCCTGTATGGCCGGCTGCCCTGTGATGGAAGCATCCAGGGAATACCGTGGACCGAAGCTGGTAGGTCCTGCCCACAACAGGATGCGGTTCTCTCAGGAAGATGTAGAGGAAAGCCTTGATTTCTGCTCGAACTGCAAGAGCTGTGACAGGGCATGTCCTTCCGGGGTGGAGGTCTCCACACTGAATATGCTTCGCCGTGCCGAGTATTACAAGACGCATCCCCATTCCCAGCGCGATGATATGCTGGCGCATGGGGAGCGCATGGCAAAATTGGTGCGGTCGATGCCCTTTGGTGCGTCCTGTGCGAATCTCGGCATGAAGATAGGAAAGAGTCTGGGCATTTTCAAGTCCATAGGCATTGCGGGGGAGCGCGATATGCCCGCCTATGCATCGAAATCCTTCCTCTCTATGTTCAAGGATATCCGGCAAACCTCTTCCGAGAAGAAAATCGTGTTCTATCCGGGCTGTTTCATCAATGAGAATGATCCGGAAGTCGGTGTGGCCTTCGTGAAGGTCATGCAGAAAAATGGATATGAGGTTCTGGTAGACAGGGAGTTCAACTGCTGCGGGTCACCTTTGGTGGTGACGGGATACCTGGATGAGGCTTTGGAGCATGCGCATAATAACGTGGCTCGCATCTACCATTGGAAGCAGCAGGGGATTCCGGTGGTGGCCTGCTGCACAAGCTGTTCCCTCATGCTCAAGAAGGAGTACCATGAGCTCTTTGACGAGCCGGAAATGAAGGAGGCAGCGGAGAATGTCTACGATGCCTTTGAATTCCTGGCGATGCTGGAGGACGAAGGGAAACTCAATACCAAGTTTGGCTCCCTGACGCATCACCTCCTTTACCATGTCCCATGCCATCTGAAAAGCCAGGGGTTTGGTACGCCGGCAGCGCATATTCTCGGGAAAATCCCGGGCATCAAGGTGGAGCTGGCCGATGCGGGTTGTTGCGGTATGTCCGGCAACTATGGGTTCAAGCAGGATAAATACGATATTTCCATGAAGATTGGCGAGAGGCTCTTCGAGCGCATCGCCACATCAAAAGCAGATACCGTGATCAGCGATTGCGGCACCTGCAGGCTGCAGATACAACACGGAGGACATGTAGAGCCGTGCCATCCGGTTGAGATATTGGCAAAAGCTTATGGAGAGGGGTGATGGCAAGGCATAGCTGATTTTTCGGATCGTGTTATTTTCAACTAAGTCTATGAGTCTCCAACTTCCATAAGCGGGAGTGAGGAGGGTGGGGGCGGAGCGGAGCGGTATCCCCCACCCGCAAGAGGTCAATCCACGCGATAAGGCATGTCGTGCTCCTGAAAATGCCGACGTGGATTGAAACAAACCATCAGAAAAAGAGGAGGATTCAAACATGGCAAAACAGTATGTAATGGCTTTGGATGCAGGAACGACAAGCAACCGTGCGATTATCTTTGACCGCAATTCCAAGATCGTCGGTGTTTCCCAGAAGGAGTTTACTCAGTATTTCCCCGAGGCAGGCTGGGTGGAGCATGATGCTGACGAGATCTGGAGCACCATGGTCGAGGTCATGAAGGGCGCTTTGGAGCAGTCGGGCCTTGCAGCCAGTGACATCGCTGCGATTGGTATCACGAATCAGCGTGAGACGGCTGTGGTCTGGGACAAGAATTCCGGCCGACCGATCTACAACGCCATTGTCTGGCAGTCCCGTCAGACGGCTCCCATTGCCGAGGATATGAAGGCAAAGGGGCTTGAACCTGAGGTCAAGGAGAAGACAGGGCTTCCCATCGATGCCTATTTCTCCGGAACGAAGATCAAGTGGATTCTTGACAAAGTGGAAGGTGCACGTGCGCGCGCCGAGAAGGGTGAGCTTCTCTTCGGCACCATTGATACCTGGCTCATCTGGAAGCTCACGGGTGGCAAGGCTCATGTGACGGATTACTCCAA
>CACYDT010000024.1 GCA_902773295.1 uncultured Veillonellaceae bacterium
AAATTTATAAAAATATTTAACATTGTTTGTTAAGTTTGATTATAAATACAGCATACAAGAGATCATGGACAAGTAAATTTTCCTGCTCACGAGTATAAAAAATCCGCGAAATCCCCTGACATGAGGGATTTCGCGGATTTTTGCATTGCTATGACAAACTGCCCGCTTTCTGCAGTTTCGCCTTGAAGGATATTTCCCTCGGCGTGCCCATCCCCTCAAATTGGATGAGATAGGCTCCTTTCTCCGCATCCACGGACAACGAAGGCCAGGCGCCGTTCCTCCTCCATGCCCTGCTCCGTGCGCGTCTTGCGGGAGGGAAACACTCCTTCGTTCAAGCCGCAGAGGAACACATAGGGGAATTCCAGCCCCTTTGCCGCATGTACCGTCATAAGCTTTGCCTTGTCTCCCTGCTCTGCCGTGTCACTGTTCGAAAACAAGGCCACATGGGCCAGATAATGCTCCAGCATGGCCTCTTCTCCGCAGGAAGTCTCATATTCATAGATGGACTGCTTGAGCTCCGCCAGATTGTCCAAACGTTCCTGGCTGCCCTCAGTACGCAGCATCTCCTCATATCTCTCCTCGAAGATATACAGGGTGAACTTGATGAGGTCATTATAGTCGAGGCCGAAACATTTCTTTTCCTGGTAAAGATACCCATAAAAAATGATGTCCGCCACCTCCGTGGCATTCCGGTACTTTTCCTCGATGGCCTCCTGGGACATGGCAATCATATCGAGATAATACTGCGGCTCATTGTAGATCTTCCGCATCTCTATCATATCCCGCGCCTTGCCGAAGGTCATATCCCGCAGGGAAAGGTTCCGTTCCTCGTAGATGAGCTTGAGCATGGCGTCGATGTCGCTGTTGTCCAGCACCAGAAAGCTCCTGGGATACTGCACAGCAAAACTGTCCTCCTGCAGCACCGAAACGCAGAAGCCATGGAAGGTATTGATATATCCCGTGTCATTGTCCCCCGTGAGCTCATGGATGCGCCGCCGCATTTCGCTGGCAGACTTGTTCGTGAAGGTCACGCAGAGAATATTCCCCGGCAGGATGCCGACCTCATTCACCAGATAGGCAAATCGGTGCGTGAGTGCCCTGGTCTTTCCCGTCCCCGCCCCTGCAATCACGCGGACATATCCCTCTGTCTGCGTGACGGCCTCTCGTTGCGCCCGGTTCAGCCCCGCCAAAATCTCATCCGTCCCGCCATCCATGCGATCACTCCCATGACATCAAGAGAACATGCTTTCGAGGAGATTATATCATGAATCCAATCGAATTTGCTTGTTTCTTTTCCTGTATTATTGTATACTGTATACAATAATACATTTTCCTGAGGGAAAATGAAACTCGAAAGCCAATCATAAAGGAAAGGATTGTGGGAACCATGAGAAAAGAGCATGATTTTTTGGGCGAGCTTGAGGTACCAGATGATGCGTATTATGGCGTGCAGACCATGCGTGCCATCGAGAATTTCAGCATTACCGGGCACAAGCTGGATGTGGACTTCATCCAGGCCATGGCGAAGGTGAAGAAGGCCGCGGCGCAAGCGAACATGGAAACCGGTCGCCTCGACAGAAAGATCGGAAATGCCATCGTTCAGGCTGCCGAAGAAATCATTGACGGGGAATTCATCGACCAGTTCCCGGTAGACCCGATCCAGGGCGGCGCCGGCACCTCCATCAACATGAACATGAACGAGGTTCTCTGCAATCGCGCCCTGGAGCTCATCGGCGAGCACAAGGGACGCTACGACATCATTTCCCCGAACAACCATGCCAATATGGCGCAGTCCACCAACGACTCCTTCCCCACGGCAATCAAAGTCTGCCTGACCGTCAAGGGACACAAGCTCACGAAAGCTTTGGACTATCTTGCCTCTGCCCTGGAGCAGAAAGCCGAGGAATACAAGGATATCCTCAAGATGGGGCGCACCCACCTGCAGGACGCTGTTCCCATCACCTTGGGACAGGAGATGGGCTCCTATGCGTCCGCAGTGCGGCGCAGCATCAAGCGCGTGGAATGGTCCATTGACAGCATCCGTCTCATCAACATGGGCGGCACGGCCGTGGGCACGGGACTCAATGCCGAGCCTGCCTATATCAAGGCCGTTGCCAGGAAACTCCGCGAGATCACGGGAGAGAACTTCGAGACTTCCACGAACATCATCGACGCAACGAACAATACGGACGGTTTTGTGGATGTTTCCTCCGCCCTCAAGAATACCTCCCTCGTCCTCGTCAAGATGGCAAATGATTTCCGCCTCATGGCATCCGGCCCGCGTTGCGGCCTCAATGAGCTGAACCTGCCCAAGCGCCAGCCTGGCTCCTCCATCATGCCCGGCAAGGTCAATCCCGTCATCGCGGAGGTTCTCGACCAGGCCTGCTACCAGGTCATAGGAAATGACCTGGCCGTCAGCTTCGCCGTGGAGAATGGGCAGTTCGAGCTCAATGTCATGGAGCCCATCATGGCCTACAATCTCTTCAGTTCCATGAATTACCTTACGAACGCGGTCCGCACTTTTGTGGACAAGCTTCTCATCGGGCTTGAGCCGAACCGCGAGCAGTGCCAGAAGTGGTTGGACAACAGCGTCGGCGTTGTCACGGCGCTCCTGCCGCACATCGGCTACGAGCAGTCCGCCATGCTGGCAAAAGAAGCCTACAACACAGGCCGTCCCATCCGTGAGATCATCCTGGAAAAGGGCATCCTCACGGAAGACCAGCTCAACCATTACATGTCGCCGGAGCAGATGACCCGTCCCGGCATCACGAACTGACCGCATATCCCAATCCCCAAGAGGCTGCTATTGAATTTTAATAGCAGCCTCCTTTGATACCCTACAGACTGGAGAACTACGTATGGCACAGAAAAAAAAGATTTGCGTCATTGCAACGGGCGGAACCATCGCTTCCGTTCCGGGGCCTGGCGGCCTGCGGCCCGGCCTCCCGGGAGAGAGGCTCCTTGAACTTGCGCCGGGAGTGGCAGAGCTTGCAGATGTGGACTGCGTCAATCTCATGGCATTGGATTCTTCCAACCTCCTGCCGGAGCATTGGCAGAAAATGGCCAAGGCCATCGCGGAGCGGCGCGAGAACTATGACGGCTTTGTCGTCACCCATGGCACGGACACCATGGCCTATTCGGCGGGCGCTCTTTTCCTCATGCTGGAAAACATCGACCGTCCCGTGATTCTCACCGGAGCGCAGCTTCCCATGGATGCCCCCGGGACAGATGCCGCCCGGAATGTCCTTGCCGCTCTCCATGCAGCCCTTTCGGGCCGGCCGGGTGTCTACCTTGCCTTCGCGGGGAATCTCCATGCGGGCGGAGCTGTACGAAAACTCTATTCCCGGCAGCTCGCCGGTTTCGGCAGCATCGATCGGCCTGTTGCGGCAATCTTCAAGGACGGCTGCTATGAATGGCAGTGGCAGCAGCCAAAACCCGACGGCGCTTTCCGCCTTGCCACAGATCTGGACGACCATATTGCGGTGCTGAAACTGGTGCCGGGGACAGATCCGGCTCTGTTGAAGCTCATGGTGGATGCCGGCTACCATGCCATCATCATCGAAGGCTACGGCGCAGGCGGCGTGCCGAACAGCGACTCCCCCAAGGACTTCCTCCCTGCTCTTTCCTATGCAGCGGAAAAGAACGTGCGCATCATCTGCACAACGCAGTGCGTCTATGACGGCACCTATCTGGATACCTACGAGATTGGCATCATGGCCATGCAGAAGGGTGCCATATCCGCAGGAAGGCTCCATCCGGAACTGCTCGTCCCGGCCGTCATGCTTGCCCTGGCGCAGAGACATGACCGCGCTGCATTAGAGATATATCTCAGGAACGTCGAGGAAAAGCTGTTTCGGTCGGAAGGAAGAAGATGCACAAAAAGTCCGCTTCCATGGAATGTTTCACGTGAAACAATAGATGAACCTTGTGGATAGCTGGCAGGACGTAATAATAAGCGGTCAAAATGGGACATATTGGGGCTCTTGGGAAAATGAGATACTACTGAAATACTACGAATGAGAACGTGAAAAAAGTGGGTATCGCAGAAGGACTTATTCCTTCTACGATACCCGCTTTTAAGGTTGAGTTTAACGGATTCAGGTTTAATGTGAGGTGGTTGCTGTTTTTACCTCATAATCCCCGGTAGGCAGGAAAAGCGCACCTTGTGTCGAAACCTAATTACTAAGGGAACTGGTAACAAATAAATTTTAAGATAGGACGAAGGATAAATCTTCATAGGCTAGGCGGAGGAAGCAGGTCACCCTCGGATAGATTCATCGGAATAGCAGGGAGGGAATGCGCATGTTTAACGGCAACTATGAGCTGGGCAGCGAGGCTTTCAAGGTGGTGGAGGAAATCGGGCGGCACATGCCCGGAGGCTTCTTCAT
>CACYDT010000025.1 GCA_902773295.1 uncultured Veillonellaceae bacterium
GGTCAGGTCAGTAATTATCTGAATGTACCTGAGGTGTATCTTTTTGTCAACTCCCGCCTACATTTAACAGTATACAGGAAGCTTCCTGAACACAAAAAGGACAGAGGGACTTTTCCCTCTGCCCATCAGTTCCATCATAAATCTTTCAAGACTGACACATACAGCCTAAGAAGCATCTCATTTCCGTATGCCTTCCGGTAATATTCCAGCTCATCGAAGTCGAAATAATCCAGAAGGAAGTCATAAATTTCTGCATATTCCTCGGAAAGAGCCTTGGGAAGCCTTCGGGAAAGCACCCCATAGCCCTTCCATGGAAGGCATCCATACGACCAGGGATAATCATTCAGCTCATTCTCGATGTACTCATACCTTGGAACTTCCTCCCTTGCCGCATCCTCAATGATTTCCGCCACTTTTTCCATCACAGCCTCCAGATGCTTGCAGTTGATGTACTCCTCGGTGGTATGGGCATTGTAGTAGCCGGAGGAAAGGTTGACGGCTGCGACCCCCATGGCAGGGGCAAGGATGGAAATATCGCTGAAAGAGCCATATTCGGTATGGAATCCCTTGCTCGTAATATAGCGCTCAAAGTCTTCATTGCTGCAGCCATAGTAAACCGCATCACAGCTTCCCCTGCGGTCCATCTCCACAAGCATCTTCACTTCATCCAATTCCGTCGGAAACTGCTTTTCCCGGTAGGCATCCGCAAATGCCTTCGCACCGATGCCGCCAATCTCCTCGTCGCAGGTAAAAAGCATCCAGGGTTTTTTCTTTGCTCGCTCGTAACTGCAGACCAGAGCATACACCCCGCACCTGTCATCGCCTCCGATGCCTTGGGGAGAGGTCAGGATGTTGCCACCCTGTTTCCTGCGAATCACCCGGACAGGCTCCTTATGGACCGTATCCAGATGGGCAAGGAGCAGGATGGGGGCATCTCCCCTCACAAGAAGGAATTTCCCCTTGCGGCCAATCGCCCGGTTCTGGTAGGTTTTGTGGAGCATGGAGAAAAGCTGTGACTGTGTGGGCATCAGAACATCCGTTAGCTGTATCATGCAGTCCTCCTTTCTGCTTCCTGGGCTTCTGACTCCCTGCAAGCCTGGCAGATATGGCGCCCATTCTCCATGACGGCCATCTGGTTCCTTGGATGGAATTCACCGCATCCGTCACAACGCTCATAATACCTGTCAAGGCAGGTATCGCAGACATAGATGATATTGCCGGAACAGGTATGGACGGCATGGGTTTCGTCGCAGGTGGAACCGCAATTGTCACAGGTTTCATCATCCTCATCGTTTTCCTCGTCATCGCCGCAATCGGAGCAGAAGAGATTCGCGTCAATCTCATAGCCGCAATGGATGCAAAGACCGTAAGTTCCGATGCGGAATTCCCGGAAATCCTCGGCGTGGTCATTCCGGATGCTAATCTTTGCATCGAAGTTCTCATAGGTCCAGTCCGGATACCCGCCGAAGCCTGTCCCCGTGCTGATGGTGCAGTAAGGGTTGTTGTAATAGTTGTATGTCTTCCAGAGGTTTGGGGCCTGTTCCATGTCGGAAATCTCCCTCTGCACAAGGTCACGGTAAAGCTTGGAATCCTCCTGCGCCCCATAGGTTCCCCCGGAGGTGTTGTACAGACGGCTTTGCAACAGCAAGCCATTTCCAGGCTTGTAGGCAAAGACCTGACGCACAGTCTTGCGGTTGTTGAGGGTTTCCGGCTGGTCTGGATCGGCGGCTACGAAAGCGATAAAGGAAACCTCGTCCCTCGCATACCCGGAACAGCCGTTATTGTAGCTATACTCTGTGTAGTTCAAGGAATGGCAGCTCGTCAGGGTATCCCCGCGCCTGTCATATTTGGGATTGCTCATGGTCAGGAAATGGGCGGGGTTCAGGGAAACGAAGAGCTTGAAGTCAATCTTCTTGGACGACAGCTCATCGGCAAACTGCGCATAGAGCCTCTGGAACTCGCTTCCCGCACGGTCATCGGACACATGGAGAGCATCACAAAGCGCCTTGAAGATGCGGCTCGGCTTCTTGCCGGGTTCGTATGCCCTTGGCGCAAGGGATTCCATGGCCTGAATCGCAGGAGCTGGGTCATCGTCCGGCTGCGAAAAGAGGCTGATGGCACGGTTGATTTTCTCCAACTGTTCATAGCCTGCATCCAGCCGTGCGGGATGCAGGATGGTATCTGCAAGCCTCCGCACCCTCCCGAAATCCGGGTTATGCGTCCTTGTCCCATTGATCACAAGGGCATCCAGCTCTTCGTTCCATGCAGGGGACTTGCGGAAAATCTCCCGAAGCCCTTCCTTTGCATAGACACTGTCCTTTGCCAGCCTGTCCACGAATTTGTCCATGATGCAGTCAAGGACGTGCTTTTGGTAGGTATGGACACGATAGTCATCCATAGCCCGCCAGATGTTTTCTTTCGTCAGTTCGATTTTCTTTTGCATATCCATAAGATATCTTCCTCCTGATTTTTCAAGTGATGACAGAAAGAAAGGCGCTGCACCATATCGATGCAGCGCCCTTCTCATATCTTCCGTTGATGTTACGCCATTGCCAGTTCTTTCCTCATGGGTGTTACGTTCTTCATCCGTTCGGTACTGTCAACCTCCGGCAGAAGAAGATTGGGAACCGGCATGGAGAGAATCTCTCCGCCCATCCGTTCCAACTCCGTTGCCCTCTCGTAATCCGAGGCAATCTGGCTTGCGGCAGTCACGGCATTCACCAAGCCATAACGGCTGTTGTCACCGCTCATGAAGAGCTGCCGGAGGACATCCCCGCGCTCGTTCTGGGTCAGCTGGAACTTGTCTGCCAGAAGCTCCACTTCCTTGACGGGATCGTGCTGCATGGGAATGCCCATCGCCTCCCGCATCTTGTCTACCGTCAGCAGAAACTTCGTCTCGTCTACGGCACAGCGCACCGTGTCCTGCACTTTCATGAAGAATGCCTTGTCATCCTGTTCCAGTGTCGCATCGGAATAGATCTCATAGGCTTCCTCTGCATTTCCTCCGGCCTGCCTGCCGACATGGTATTTCTTCTGGGCGTAGTCCTTGCAAATCATGCCGTTCTTGCATACCAGACGGAACACCAGCGGCTCTACCTTGAGGCTCCCAAGTCCGACCTCGCTATTGGAGATGACGAACCCGGCCTGCACCACGTCTCCTACGGTGACTTCGGCCTTCATGCGCTTGTTGATGACCTTGAGGTAAAGATGTGTCTCTGTGACCTCGCAGCTTTCGATGCTCGATCCCTTCATCCCATGGATGATGGGAAGCACCGCCGCACAAAGTTCCAGATTGTCCAGACGGCGGTAACGGTCAGAAAGAAACGCACGGACATTGCCATCCAGAACACGAACCATGCGCCGTTCCGGTGTCTTCTGGAACCATGTGTTGACATTGGTATCCAGCAGGGACGGTTCCTCCGTCTGCATCTTCTGATAGTAACGATAGGGAATGCCAAGCCTTGTCGAAATCTGCTGGTGGGCAAGGTCATTGATGTGAAAGTCGTGGCTGGCCTTCTCCGTCATCACGGACAGCAAGGATTCCCTTGCCTCTGTACGGAATACGAGATTGCGGGTGTCAGCAAGAAAGTCCTTCCTCGCGTTCCTCTGACGCTGAAGCTCCATTCCCAGCTTTTCTAATGTTCTCCCTTGTTTCATGTTGCATCTTCCTTTCTTTTTCTATTGGAATATAAGGATTCCCGAAAGTTGGGCAGAAAAATAGCCCGAACCACCAATGGGTTCGGGCCTTTGCTCTGAGCCTTTTCTCTGCTCCTTTGCAAGAGGTATGCGGTCTATCCGCATTGCTCATAGAAATAATATGCAACTGAAATTTGGGACTTTAACGGAAGCATTTAATTTTTCAATGCCAGAATTGCCTCATCCGTCCATCCGGAAGCTTGGCGAATGTATTCTATGATATCGGGGTCATAAGGTAAAAGATGTTCACCTAATACCCCAGATAGTGAAAACAGTTATCAATTAATTCGTTTAAAAAACC
>CACYDT010000026.1 GCA_902773295.1 uncultured Veillonellaceae bacterium
AAGCCAGGGGATTCTTGGTTCGCTGAGCACTGCGGCACGACCGTAGCCGTTCCGTCTTACACGCTCTCCCCAAGCGTAGATTCCCGTGTGTCCCACGGTATTTGTGTATACGAATGCTTGTTATCTTTACAGCGGTGAGGTCTTTAAATCACCACAGGTTGATACACGCAACCTCAACCTGCTAAGAACTGGTTGCCCGTAGGCCTTGGTTTTCGATTCGTCCAGTTTCTATCTTTGCAGGGCTTCTCCTTTCTTCCGTATTCTTTAGCTAAGTCTACAATTCGAGAAAGGTTAGCAGTTATCCTGCTTCAATTACTTACGTAAATTCGCAGGACGCGGCTTATATCCCCAGAGCTAAAGCTCGGGGTTTTACACCGCATTGGATAATTAACTCAATGCTGAAAAGTGGTGATACGATGTCTGATGACACTTCAACTGACTTAGTTTACCTGGATAGTGGCAACGCCAGTGAGTTTTCTCTTGCCACAGAATTCACGGTTGCTCAGTATTCCCTGACCAAAAATGAACTCAAGACCTGGCTTCTGCTCATAGCAAGTCTTGATGAGTTCAGGGACAGCGATCCTTCAGGGACAGTTTACTGCCTCAATGCCAACGCTTTTGCCGACAGGCTCAAAATTGACGTTCGCAAGGCACGAGGCAAGATAGTAGCCGGATATTTCATCCAGCTGTCTCACAAATACATCGATATTCGTAGCCGTGAAGACCAAAACGGTGAGCAGGACATCTATCATGCTCCCTTTATCGCAGAAATGAAATACAACAAGAAAACACATATGCTCCGTGTGGCTCTTCCTCCTACCCTGAATGCTTATCTCTTCAAGCTTCCTTCCGGCACCTATATACGCTATGACATTGATACCATCCTGCAACTGGATTCTGTCAACGCCATGCGAATCTTCCTTTATCTCAGAGGGCTGGAGCTGAACCACGTCCATCATGTGAGCATCGAAGAGTACAGACGTGAGATGCACGTCAATCCCGATACTGAATGGCGTTATTACCGTTATAAAATCCTTGCAAAAGTGGTAGACGAAATCAGGAGACATACCGAATACAAGGATTTCTACATTGAGGACAATGCAAAGCGTGGCCAGTCAGCCACGGTCTTGTACTTCGGATTCCATGCCAAAGGCCATGAGGACGAATATCTCTTCAGCGTAGCCCCGGCTATAGCCAAGGACATCAAAGAGCGCTACAAGGCTCCTGAGGTGCTTCTATGCCTCAATTTCGCCATAGAGAAAGGATTCAATCCCAAGTATCTCGACAAAATATACGACAAGGTGGATGAACAGACCCTTGTAGCTAATCTGAACTATGTTCGCAGGTTGATATTCAAGGAACAACGTGAAGGCAATTTCAAGGGGCCGGAAGTCTATGGCAAATACTTCTATAAGGCCATCATGGAAGACTGGGCTGGCAAGGCTGGTCAGAAGCAAGAACAGCTGACCAGAGCCAAGGGAGCCGTTCTCTCACATCAACAGGAGAAGCTGCAAACCATCCAACAAGAACGTGAGAAATTGCAGAACAACATGATGGAATGGCAGAAACTGGCAGAGGATTACATCAAGGAAATGAGCCTGAAGGAACTGATAGATTTCATTTCTGAACATCAGGAACACCTGAACAACCTTGCTGGCAAGCGCCCTTTCAATACTGACCATGCCATGACTAAGAAGCGTAACTATAGGGAATACCGTTTGATAAAGCAAATCGTACTCGGCCAAATGATGACCGGAGAAATACCAATACCACAACAAACGATTGCTCTATTTTCCTGAATCGCTGGTTCTGCCGGTGGCTTGGCACAAACTGTGACTTTTGGCAAGCCACCAAAGAATTGACAGAAAATAACATAAAGAAGTGCAAGCGAGGAATCACCATGCGAAGACACCCCTATAGTGCCGGTGCGGTCAAGGTTGCCTTTTGGTTTCAGGAATTCCGTACATTGATAGAACTGCTAGCAAAGGGCAGGAGCTATGAGGATATCAAGGAACAGAACGAACAGGAGAATATCTTTGGGGCATCCACCGTTACCCGTAAACGGCAGATATACAACACGGTCACTGCCAGAGCCAGGTGCATGGACGAGTCCTTTGTGCCTTTGTTCATGCGCCTGAACGTCGCAGCCCAGAAACAGCTGGCCCTGGCGGCGGTCATGGCTCAAGACGCATTGTTCCATGAATTCATCTATGAAGTTGTCCATGAAAAACTGGTATTGTGCAGTTTCGAGTTGACGGATGCCGATATGGAAAAATTCTTCCGTCGCAAGCAGATACAGGATAAACGGGTAGCAAAGTGGACGGAGGCGACTTTCCAACGCTTGGGGCGCACGTATCGGGGGATTCTTGCAGGGGCTGGCATCCTGGAAAAGAAAAACAGGGGCCCTCGTCAGCTGTATGCGCCACTTCTGGATTTGTCCGTGGAAAAATGGCTGCAGGAGCATGATATGGCGGAAGTCGTCCATGCCCTGTCGGATAGGTAAGGAAGAACATATGGAATACCATGTACAACTGCGCAAGGATACAACGGAAAAAATCCATGAAAGGCTGGACAATCTGGACCGGCGCATCAACAGCGAAGAGTTTGTCAAAACCAGCGGTACTACCAATACCGTCAATCATTGGGTATTTGACTACAATCCCAAGCATGAACTCATCGTCCGCGAGCGAGTCGATTTCATACAGAAAAGGTATAATGACCATCATGATGAGCGGAAAATCCATGTCATTGATTTGTATGAGCTTGTCATCAGGCACTTGGAAAATAACGGCTATATCGGCCACTGCAAGCAGTTTGAGCGGGAACATGGCCTGGACTATGTGACAGCGGCAGTGAAAAACAGCCTGCAACTGACTGCTGGAAGCGAGGGTATGAACGCCATGGTGGGCTATATCACGGATGCAGCCTCGGCGGAGAATGCCTACTGCATCCTGCTGACAGGGGTAGGCAAGTGCTTCCCGCTCTTGCAGGGGCCGGAGGTCTTCAACCAGATACTCTACAACATGCCCGATGAATACCGCAGGATTCCCATTGTCCTGTTCTACCCAGGCACCTATACGGAGCAGGAACTCATCATCTTCAACGAGATGCAGGAAGACAACTTCTACCGAGCTTACCGCATCGTGCGTTGACACAGGGAAAGACAAGAAAATTTCGGGAGGCAACATCATGAAGATTCAGGAGATGTTCGCAAGACGCATCAACCGCGAAATCAAAAATGTCATCACCGTAGGGACGAACGAAAGCGAGAGATTTGTCAAGCAGGAGCTGGAAGAGTATGTGGTGACCAAGGAACTGCTTCGGCATTTTTCGGACTTCTACGAAAACTACAAGAAGGGAATCCTTGGCGAAACGCCCAAGATGGGTGTCTGGATCTCTGGCTTCTTCGGCAGTGGTAAATCCCATTTCCTGAAAATGCTGTCCTTCCTACTGGAAAACAAGGAAGTGGCAGGGAAACACGCCCTGGATTATTTCAAGGAGGGGGGCAAGTTCACCGATGCCATGCTGCTGGCGGATGTGGAGCTGGCCGCCAAGACCTCCACGGATGCCATTCTCTTCAACATTGATGCGAAGAACTCCGCCCACAGCAAGCATGACAAGGATGCCATTGTACGCGTGTTCCTGAAGGTGTTCCATGACAAGCTGGGCTACTACGGGGAGATTGCCGAGCTGGCCCAGCTGGAGCATGATCTGGACAAAGCTGGTCGCTATGAGGAGTTCCAGCAGAAATTCCAGGAGAAGAAAGGCAAGACATGGAAGGAAAACCGCCACGACATTTTCTTCAATCAGGACATCATCGTGGAAATCCTCGTGGAAATGGGCATCATGAGCGAACCTGCGGCGCGGAACTGGTGCACCCGCGCCACCAATCCCAAAGCCGGGGATATCAGCATCGAAGCCTTTGCCCAGAAGGTGAAGGAGTACATAGAGGAGAAGGGGAACAATCATCACGTGGTGTTCCTGGTGGACGAGGTAGGCCAGTACATCGGCGACGATTCCAAGCTGATGCTGAACCTCCAGACGGTGACAGAGGAGCTGGGCAATGCCTGCATGGGCAAGGCCTGGGTCATCGTCACCAGCCAGCAGGACATTGATACCATCACGGCCAATGTGAAGGGCAATGACTTCTCCAAGATTCAGGGGCGCTTTGATACCCGTCTTTCCCTGTCCGCTGCCAATGTGGACGAGGTAGTGAAAGAGCGTATCCTGAAAAAGACCGCTACTGCCACGGAAACTCTGGAAGTGCTCTATGATGACAAGGAAACCACACTGAAGAACCTGATTTCCTTCACAGGCACGGCGGAAAAGAAAATCTATGCCAGCCGGGAGGATTATGCGGCTATCTATCCCTTCGTAGGCTATCAGTTCGACCTGCTGGGCAAGGTGCTGACGGAGGTGCGCACCCATGGAGCTTCCGGCAAGAGCCTGGCGGATGGCGAGCGCTCCATGCTGGCCTTCTTCAAAGAAACAGCCAACGACTATCGGGAGGGGGACGAACATACCCTCATTCCCTTCAGCGCCTTCTACCGCGCCTTGGACAGCTACCTTGACCACAGCCATCGCGGAGTCATCAACAAAGCCTATTACAATAAGCATTTGAACCCAGAGGGAAAGGACACCAGGGAGAACGTCTTTGTCATCGAAGTGCTGAAGGCTCTCTTCATGGTGAAGTATGTCCGTGAAATGGATGCCAATGTGGAGAACATCACCAGCCTCATGGTGGACAACGTACGAGCAGAGCGAAGCGTCCTGCGGGAAGAGGTAGTGAAGGCGCTGCGTCTCCTGGAAAATGAGATGCTCATCCAGCACCAGGGCAGCATCTACATCTTCCTCACCAATGAGGAGCAGGAAATCAACCGCCGTATCGAACGGCAGGCGGTGGAAACCCAGGAAATTGTCAAGCGGACGGCAGAGATTATTTTCGAGGAAATCATCAAGAGCAATAAATACACATATCCCCTATTCAATAATCGCTATGTGTTCAACTATGACCAATATGTCGATGACCAGTCCCATTACACCAACGCCTCTAATGCCCTCAAGGTGAAGGTCATCACATCCCTGTCGGATTATGATGGCGATGAATCTACGATGATGATCCTTTCCATGCAGTTGCCCGGCATTATCATCCAGCTCCCCAATCAGGATGACTTCATCAGGGAAGTGCGTACCGCTATCAAAATCGAGACGTTCATCATGCGGGACAGTGAAGCCAAATCCCTGTCCCAATACGAAACCATTCGTGTCATCAAGGGCAATGAAGCCAGGGAACGCATGCAGCTGGCCAAGAGCCTGCTCACGGATGCCTTGCAGGAGGCCAATATCTTCATCAACGGGCACAAGGCCGATATCGGTGCCAAAGACATAGAAAAACGTGTGCAGGAAGCATTGCATCACCTGACACAGCAGCTCTTTGCCAAACTGTCCTATATCGAAAAGCCCATGGACGAAGGTACCACCTTGAAGATGCTCAAGAGCTCCAAGGAGAATACCATGGATCTCTTTGCAGGCGGCGGGGAAGCCAATCAACACGCCATCAGCGATATGCTGGCCTATATCACGGGAAAAACGGGAAATCATCGGAAGATTTCCATGAAGACACTGAAAGACCATTATCTGAAACGCGCCCCCTATGGCTTTGTGGAGGATGATATCTACTATCTGGTGGCCCGCCTGTTCAAGCGAGGAGATATCTCCTTCTCCCTGCAGGGCGAGTATGTCACCCTGGCGAACCGCGACCCCAAGGAAATCTATACCTACATCAGCAACAAGGGCTATCTGGACAAGCTGATGATAGAAAAGCGGGAGCGTGTCTCGGACAAGGACAAGAAAATCGTCCGTGACCTGCTGAAAGAGCTCTTCGGCAATGGCACTGCCACCGAGGACGAAGATGCCCTCATGAATGCCTTTTTATCCCACACAAGCCCCATGATGGAAGAGATGCAGAACTTCAAGGGACAGGCAGCGGCTGGCAATTATCCGGGAACGGCTACCATCGAGACAGGCATCCGGCTGCTGGACAACATCCGTGATGCCAGGACTTCCAGCGCCTTTTTCCGTGTGGCAGTGGAGGAAAGAGAGGACCTGCTGGATTTTGCCGATGACTATGACAATGTGAAGAAATTCTTTACCGGCAGCCAGAAGGAAATCTTTGACAAGGCACAGCACATGTTCAGAATCTACCAGGAAAGCCAGAACTATATTGCCGACATAGACCTGGAGAATCTGGCAAAAAGAATCAAGGCCATCCTGCAGAATTCCAAGCCCTACCGTCTGATCAAGGACTTGCCGCAGCTCAGGGAGGATTTCCTCGATGCATATACGAAAATCCTGGAGGACAAGGCAGAACCCATCAAGGCGGATATCGAAAACTGCCGTCAGCGGGTGATGGATGAGCTGCAAAATCGCCCCTACAAGGACAAAATCACTCCCAAGGTACAGGAAAAATTCGCCGAACTTCTGCATAATGCCGAGCACAGCAACAATATCAACCAGCTCATGAGCCTCAGCAACCAGGCGGATGCCGTCAAGGACAAGTTCCTCAATGAAATCGCCGCCCAGGAAGAACGGCTGGCCAAGGAGCAGGAAATGGCACCGCCTCCACCGTCTGGGGAAAAAGCCAAGGAAAAGGTACGAGACAAGAGAGACCTGGGCTATACCCCCGGAAGAACCAAATATCTGAAATTCCGCGAAGTAGCAGGCGTAAGCTCCGTGGAAATCAAAAGCGAAGCCGCTTTGGACAGCCTGCTGGCCAAAATCAAGGCCAAATTCATGCAGGAACTGAAAGACCGCGACAGCATCCATATAGACTTTTGACAAGAGGGAAATGTGATGAACAAGACAGCCATCAAGAATTTTGCCATCTGGGCAAGGAACAAGCTCATAGAGGATATCACCTATCAGATGCGCCTGATCGGCATCGACAAGGAGGGCATCAAGGAAAAACTGCCCCAGTCCACGGCAGATGTGGAATTCTATGACATTGGCACCCGTGACCCCTATCAGGTAACTGGCATGGCGGTAGGGCAGCGCAGAGCTTTGGCAAATCATCTGAAGCAGCAGGCCAGAGAGTCGGATTTCGCCACGGCCTATGAGAATATCATCGAGGAAGTAGCCTATACCTGGTTCAACCGCCTCATCGCCATCCGCTTCATGGAGGTCAATGATTATCTGCCCGGAGGCCTCCGTGTGCTGTCTTCATCAAGCGTGAGCAAAATCGAACCGGAATTGGTGACGACTCCCTTTGAAAGCGACTTGGAGTTCACCCCGGAGGAACGGGAGCACATTCTGGAGTGGCAGGAGAACAACAAGACCGATGACCTCTTTCGGCTGCTGTTCATCAAGGAATGCAATGCCCTCCATGCGTATCTGCCGGAGCTGTTTGAAAAGACCACGGACTACACGGAACTCCTGCTCAGCCTCTCGGTGACGAATCCCGATGGGGTCGTGGCTCATCTGGTAAGCGACATCCCCGAAGAAGATTTCAATGTGGAAGCAGGAGGCCAGGTGGAGATCATCGGCTGGCTCTACCAGTATTACAACACGGAGCCAAAGGCCAAGGTCTTCGCCCGTCCCAGCGGCCAGAAAATCAAAAAAGAAGAAATCCCCGCCGCCACTCAGCTCTTCACCCCCGACTGGATTGTGCGCTACATGGTGCAGAACTCCCTTGGCAGGATGTGGGTAGAGGGACATGAAGCCGACCCAGAGAAGCTGAACTGGCAGTATTACCTCCCAGAAGCAGAGCAGGAGCCGGAAGTAGCGGAAAAACTCGCCCGGATTCGTGAGGAGTATAAGAGTAAGAAGATCGAGGACATCAAGTTCCTAGATCCCTGCATGGGCAGCGGACACATCCTTGTCTATGCCTTTGAGGTCTTTATGCAGCTCTATCTGGAGCAGGGCTATGACGAGCGGGAGGCAGCTGAGAGCATCCTGACCAACAATCTCTATGGCTTGGACATTGACCGTCGTGCCTTCCAGCTGGCGTATTTTGCCCTGTTTATGAAGGCAAGGGAATACAACCGCCGCATTCTCACCAAGGGCATTGAGCTGCATATCTGCGCCATCGAGGAAAGCAACGGGCTGAAAGATGCCATCGAGGAGCTGCATATCCCAGAGGACAGCCTGATTGCCAGTACGGTGGAGGCTTTTGAGGATGCCAAGGAGTATGGCTCTATCCTGAATATCCCTGCCGAGGACTATGAGGAAGTGCGGGAATATGTGCAGGATCTGGACGAGGGAGATAACCTCTTTGTCGCCGCTGCCGTAGGGGAACTGAAAAAGAGGGTTCCTGCTCTGGTGAAGCAGGCAGAGATTATGAGCAGGAAGTATGAGGTTGTGGTGACGAACCCGCCGTACATGGGCGGAGGCATGAGCACGAAGCTGTCGGATTTTGTGAAGAAGCATTATGCGGATAGCAAGAGCGACTTGTTTGCGGTTTGCATTGAACGTTGTAATAATTGGGTAATGAAGAATGGCTATAATTGCATGGTAACCATGCAAAGCTGGATGTTTTTGTCTAGTTTTGAAAAAATGCGCGAGAAAATCTTAGATAACACTACCATAACTAACCTTATGCACATGGATAACATGGTTATGGGGATTGCCTTTGGAACGGCTGTTACTGTTTGGCAAAATGTGGAGTTAAAAGGGTATAAAGGGACATATAATTATATAAAGCAACAAGATATTATTGATGATAAACCAAGTGAATTTCCAATTAAGTACAAGATTCCCAATCTGCCGGACTATAGTTGTCCTGCCAGCAAGGGATTTTTCCTAGGGCATCCTCCGGCCTGAATACCGTCAGCA
>CACYDT010000027.1 GCA_902773295.1 uncultured Veillonellaceae bacterium
ACTGATTGGCAATTTTCATGTATGCGAGGTGCACTTGGCGAAGCAAGTCCGAAGGACGCAGTCTGAGCTTAGTGCACTACCGTTTGGCAAAAGAAAAATGTTCCCTATTGACAGAGTAGGTTTATTGGTATAATATAATACCCATGATGATGACAGGGAGGCAAAACAATGGTATATGCGGATAATGCGGCAACAACCAAGATGAACCGGGCGGCTATGGAGGCCATGCTGCCATATATGGAGGGCGTGTGGGGAAATCCGTCGAGCCTGTATGCTTTTGGGCAGAAGGCCAGGGAGGCATTGGAGTCCGCCAGGAGCCGGATTGCCTCCTGCCTTGGGGCAACGCCCGATGGAATCTATTTCACTTCCGGCGGAAGCGAGGCAGATAACCAAGCCATCCTTTCGGCGGCGAGGAATGGGGCGAAGAAGGGGAAGAAACACATCATTTCCACGGCATTCGAGCATCATGCGGTGCTTCATACACTCAAAAAGCTCGAACGGGAAGGCTTCGAGATAGAGCTTCTGGAGGTCCATGAAAACGGCATCGTCAAGCCAGAGCAGGTGGCCGGGGCGATACGGGAGGATACTGCGCTCGTGACGGTCATGTATGCAAACAACGAGGTTGGCTCCGTCCAGCCCATTTCGGAGATCGGTGCCGTCTGCAGGGAAAAGGGCGTGCTCTTCCATACGGATGCGGTGCAGGCCGCAGGGCATCTTCCCATTGACATACAGGCGCAGAACATCGACATGCTTTCGCTCTCCTCGCATAAGTTCCATGGCCCGAAGGGCATTGGCGTGCTGTATGCCAGGAAGGGGATTCCCCTCGTGAATATCATTGAGGGGGGCGCACAGGAACGGGGGAAGCGCGGAGGCACGGAGAATGTCCCGGCAGTCATGGGAATGGCGGCGGCCTTGGAAGAGGCATGCAGCCATCTGGAGGAGAACACGGAAAAGCTTCTGAAGATGCGGGCAAAGCTCATAGACGGGTTGTCGAAGATTCCCCATAGCATATTGAACGGGGATGCGGAAAGCCGCCTGCCGGGAAATGTGAACTTCTGCTTTGAGGGAATTGAAGGGGAGAGCCTTTTGCTTCTTCTGGATGACAAGGGGATCTGCGCTTCTTCCGGTTCGGCCTGCACATCCGGTTCCCTCGATCCCAGCCATGTGCTTCTCGCCATCGGCAGGCCCCATGAGATTGCCCATGGCTCTTTGAGGCTTTCCCTGTCGGAAGACAATACGGAAGAGGACGTGGAGCATATCGTGAAATCCGTGCCGGAGGTGGTGTCCTATCTCCGTGGCATTTCCCCCTTGTGGAAAGAAAAGCTCGCAGGAAAGCGTGACTTCCTACTTCCGGAGTGAGGCGACCGCCATCTGCGCGGCGCGTTGCACAGGCTGGAAGAGATTGGCATATTGCAAAAACAGAAAGGTGAGATATCAGATGGCGCTTTACAGTGAAAAGGTAATGGATCATTTCAGGAATCCCCGGAATGTGGGGAGCATAGAGAATGCCGATGGCATCGGCGAGGTGGGCAATGCCAAGTGCGGCGATATCATGAAGATCTATCTCAAGGTAGATCATGATGTGGTGTCCGATGTGAAGTTCGAGACGTTTGGATGCGGTTCGGCCATTGCATCCAGTTCGATGGCCACGGAGCTGATCAAGGGGAAGCCGCTGAGCGAGGTGAAGAAGCTCACCAACAAGGCGGTGACGGAGGCCCTGGACGGGCTGCCCGCCCACAAACTCCACTGCTCGGTTCTCGCCGAGGAAGCGATTGGCGCCGCGCTCGAGGATTACTACAGGAAGCAAGGGGCAGCGGTGTGAAAACTCCATGGCAAAAAATCAGACATTGAAATTTTGTTCCTATATCATTTATCATTAGGGCGTGACGGCAAAGTGATATCAATAAAGAAACGGCAGATCTCTTCGGGAGAGTATCGTTCGTTGTTCATCCACCAACGAACCGTCTCCGCAAAGCTGCATACAATATGATTGAGAAAATATTCGGTGGGAATGTCGGCATGGCTGTTTTTGAATTCCTTCCCAAAGATAACATACAGATATTCTTTGAAATATTTCATAAACATTTCGCCGCTTTCGGACAAAAGCAAACTGCGAATATAATGACGGCTGTCATGCAAGTGGTATAGAATATGGGTGATTTCTGCCCGAAGATCTGCGGGAGCAGCAGAAAAATCATGGGTGGCTTCCTTTGACAGATTTACAGAAAACACATGGTCGAAAATCTCCGTGCATAAAGCTCGGAGAAGTTCATCTTTTGTTTCAAAATGCGAGTAAAAGGTGCTTCTTCCGATATTGGCGCTGTCAATGATTTCCTGGACGGAAATTTTGGAATACAATTTCTTTTGGAGGAGTGATGTGAACGCCTGAAACACCGCTTGTCGAGTCTTTTTTTGTCGTCTGTCCATATATATATTCTCCCGTCTCTTGTTGCGAAGCGCATAAACAATAACGAACAATGTGTATTTTATTGTATAGATTGTATAATTTGTCCCTGAATTTGTCAACCTCTGATTGCTGCCTCTCGAATCGCCGGGCGGAGACGGCAATATCGAATGGGGAACAATTTCGCGCAAATGTTCCGTAATGAACTTTAGATAAAATCTGCTTCTTGAAACATACTCACGGGAAAGATATACTTTTAAGCGAACAGAGTGTTCGATAACGTATATTTTGACTGGGAGGCAATCAGCATGATACAGAAAGCGAATGTTTTTTTGTCCGGCTTGCCTATGACGCTTACGGGAGGCGTTTTCTTGGCGGCATCTTTTTTTCTCCCCATGTTGGGGCATACCGAGGCGGAGGTGCTGGCGTGGATTCCTGTAATTGTCTGCGGGCTGCCGCTCCTTTACCTTGCCGTTATCCGTCTTATTCAGAATAAGGGCATCGCCAAGATTTCCTCGGCGCTTTTGATTTCCATCGCCATGGCGGCGGCGCTTCTCATCGGCGACTTGTTTGCCGCCGGGGAAGTGGCATTTATCATGGCCTTAGGCGCATTGCTGGAGAACATGACCGTGAATCGGGCAAAGCAGGGACTCAAAAAACTGATGGCCTTGGAGCCGGCCAAGGGGCGGCTCATCGAGAATGGACGGGAACGCATGATTCGTGCATCCGAAATAAAAAAGGGGGTCATTTTACGAATCCTTCCCGGGGAAACGATTCCCGCAGATGGAATTATTCGCACAGGTGACACTTCCATCGACCAATCGGTGATGACCGGTGAAAGCCTTCCCGTGGACAAGACGGTTGGAGACACGGTGTTTAGCGGCACAATAAACAGATTCGGATCCATTGACATTGAAACTACAAAAACCGCCGAGGATAGCTCTTTCAAGAGGCTTATCCGTATGGTGACCGAGGCCGAAGAAAAACAAGCCCCAACGCAGCGTATCGCCGATAAAGCGGCAAGTTGGCTTGTGCCGCTGGCTCTTCTTATTGCGATTGCCACTTACATTCTCACGGAAAATGTGATAAGAGCAGTTACGGTATTGGTGGTTTTCTGCCCGTGCGCTTTGGTGCTGGCAACTCCCACCGCGATTATGGCGGCCATAGGCCAGGCCACAAAACACGGCGTTATCATCAAATCCGGGGAAGCCTTGGAAAAAATGGGCAAGGTGAAGGCCGTTGTTTTTGACAAAACTGGTACGCTCACCTATGGAAGGCTGGAAATAAGCGATGTGACCCCCGTAGCGGAAATAAGCCGTGAGGAGCTTTTGAAACTTTCCGCCTCGGTGGAAAGTCGCAGCGAACATCCCTTGGGAAAGGCGATTGCCGAATCTGCAAAAAAACAGGGGATTTCTCTTTATGATGTGACGGAATTTTCCATGAAGCCCGGCAAGGGTATAGAAGCGACCATAAACGATGCTAAGTATATCATTGGCAATGAAAAGATGATTTTGGAAAAGGGCATCGACATTCCCGCAGATGTCCTTCGGACTCTTGAAAATGTCAGAACGGAAGGCAAGGCATCCGTCATCGTGGCAAAAGATGCAGCTGTCATTGGCGTGATTGCGCTTTCGGACGTGCTTCGCCCGGAAGCCGCCGCTATGGTGAAAAGCCTTGCCGAAATGGAGACCGAAGCCGTGCTTTTGACCGGCGACAATCGTAAAGCGGCAAAATACTTTGCCAATTTGGCAGGAATCCAAAAGATTGAAGCGGATCTTTTGCCGGAAGAAAAAGTAAAGCACATCGCCTTATTGAAAAAGGATAGCCATGTTTGCATGATTGGCGATGGAGTCAACGATGCTCCGGCTTTGAAAACCGCCGATGTAGGGGTGGCAATGGGAGTTATGGGAAGCGATATTGCCATGGAGGCAGCGGATGTGGCGCTTATGACAGATGATATTTCCAAACTTCCCTATCTGAAATGGCTATCCAACACTACCATTCGCACCATCAAGACGGCCATCCTTCTCTCCATGCTCATCAATTTCGTGGCTATTCTCTTTTCCGTACAGGGAATCCTTACTCCCACGACGGGCGCATTGGTGCATAATGCCGGTTCCTGTGCGGTTGTGCTTTTGGCTGCGCTTCTCTATGACAGAAAGTATAAAGCCATCGCCGCGGTTCATTCATGCTGAAACCTCCGGGAACATTTTCTGGAGCATTCCTTTTTTGAGTTCTTTGAGGGCATCAGACTTACGCTGATGGAGGGTGATGAGGTTATCGAGATTTGCAAAATATTTCCCTATCTTAATCTGTTCTTCCTTAGAGGGATACATTATTTCATAACCAGCATATTCTTGAGCATTAACTCCTGGTTGCCCTGACCTCTGAGAAGTTACTGCAATGTAATTATTGTAATTCTCCGTCAATGTGTTCTGAAATACAAATCCGGCATCATACTCAAGATACTGAATTTTCTCCGACACAGCTTCCTGTCCTATCAGATTGTTATGCTACTGGGATGGATATCATTGGCCTCCAGAAATTCCCACATTCCTGACAGTCGCTTTTCCCGACAAAGTTTCAAGAACTCTTCTAATGAGACAAGAGAAAATAATTTTTCTGTCTGCTCCTTAGTGAACTCAATATGCTGTTCACTGTCATATGTTCCCCATACTTCTGAAGTAAGAGAAAGACAACCATCTTTGATTTTTCCTGAAAAGGACACACCTTTCTCAGAATAGATACTAATGTCTTGATCTACCATAACCAATCATCCCTTTCGTGCCAACGGTAGTGCACTAAGCTCAGACTGCGTCCTTCGGACTTGCTTCGCCAAGTGCACCTCGCATACATGAAAATTGCCAATCAGTCTG
>CACYDT010000028.1 GCA_902773295.1 uncultured Veillonellaceae bacterium
AAAAACATATTTATCTCCCAGAACACGAAAGGCACCGGTTTCCCGGTGCCTTTCGTGTTCTTCAGAAGACAATCCCTTTAGGCCTGCCTCCGCTATGCCCAGCCTCTCCTGGCTACGCCGGCAGCCATCATCTAAAGGGTACTCCCTGCTTTATCACTTGCTATTTTGCTGTCCGTGCTGGAAGCCATCAGGAGGAGGGAGGGGGTTTCCATTCTCGTCCTTGGGAGGTTCCGGCATCTGACTGCTGTTACGCCCTGCTTCGTTGTGCCCCTGCATCCCCTGCCCATCAGGCGGCAAAGGATTGCCACTCAAACTTCCCATACCTATAACAGGCGTAGATCCTTGAAAACTGTATCCTAAAATCCCGCAAGAATTTTAACCTACAGGAGGTTTTAGACCTAATGTTTCAAAAAGTTCTCTTTGCTCTTTGGAAATGGGCTGCATAATCGTGCATCCTTTAAAACGGGCAATGTGAATTTTTCACAATTTTAACAAAAGTTCATGCATGGAGTATTTCGCGTATAGCTTGGTGCTCTGCATGCGCTGGTGAAGGGCACTGATGAGCAGCAATGCCAGAAAACCAAGAAACAACTTGTTCTCCATGCGCTCATCGTTGTGAACCCTGAGACGATTCAAATCCAACGTATTCTTGAGACGGTCAAAGCTCTTTTCCACCACGTCCTTGGTGCGATAGATGTCCAGAGCCTCCTGAGGATCTGCAACGGTGTCGCTAAGAAGCACCATCCATCCGCATGTGCGCAGCTTGTCCTCAATGACATCCTCTTTGACGGTCACTGTGTGGCCGTTTGGATCAGAGGCGGACTTGCGGATGGACAGGTATTTGCGAAACTCATCCTGCAGGCATGTCTGGCCTGGGTCGTGCAGTGCTTCCTTTCTCAATTCCGTTACGTAAGCATACAGCTTGTTGCGTTCTTTGACAGCCTTCACTGGATTGAAGTACACGTGCGCATGAAGCTTTGTATGGCGGCTCTTCGTATGCCAGACACGAATTTTGTGAACCCCACGGATCGCACCGTCCGATGTCAATATGGTGTTCCCAAGCCGGTCGATTGAATGGCGCTCGCTCTCGACCAGCTTTTTCGCGAAGCTGCTCGTGAACGGCACAGAAATCAGGAAGTGAACCGGACGTTTTGGGGACAGCATTTCATCTACATTCCGGGAGCTGAAAAATCCTTTGTCCATGACCACACGGAGGTTGCTGCCAGGTGCCAGTGCTGTCACTTCGTCCAGTGTGGCGCGGAGCGTGGAAACATCTTTCAAGCTACCGTGATAGCTGGTCTGGTAGATGGGGAACCTGCTTCCTTCCCCGAAGAGCATGCACAAGTTGATCTGGGGAAGATCCTCATGATCCCGGTTGTATCCCCACTCGCACCCATGGATGAGCTGCGAATAGGATGAGATGGACGTGATGTCCAGGGCAACGTATTTCTCCTCCTGGATCTTTTCCATCCATTGCTGATAGAAGAAATTCCGTTCGCGCAAGGAAATGGAAGAGAGCAGTTCGCTGATCCGCTGGGACGGCAGCTTGACAAGAGGGAAAGCGGCTGTCTGGGAAAGCCATTCCTCGCAGTACATGAGCGGTTCCTCAGATTCCGCCAGAAAGCATGCCAGCGTGAAGATTTCCGCAAACTTCTTCGGGAAAACGCTTCGGAGCATAGGCAACAAGCCGATGTCTTCCGCAAGTGTCCGGAAAAGATGGAATGACCCAAAACGTCGGCTGGAATCCAGAATTTCAGTTGCCTGGCAGGCATCTTTGGGCGGAAGCGGCTCCTGCTTGACAGGTGTTCCCGCTTCTTCCATGCGGCGCAGATAGCCTTCCGTGTAGACCGTTTTCCCTGTATAGGGATCAATTTTTCCAATCCGCACCTTTTTATTTCTCGGCTTGCCTTCCGCGTTCCGGAAGGAAGTGGACTCGTACAGGTACGTATACTTGCCGATATGTTGCTTGGTGATGCAGGACATTGCATTCCCTCCTTGATGTAGGTTATATATATTTTAACCTACTTCAAGAGTCTAAACAAGTCTTATGAAAGCAAGAAATTCAAGGTGTTCGATGGATGTATCTCTGTAGGGTAAAAATCGGACGGGATTTTAGGAAACCACATCACATTCGAACATCCTAAGCCATGGATTCTTAACGGTAAAATCTGCAGAAATATTTGGCATATGCTTCCTGGCGAAGTCCTGCATAAGCTCTGTGTTGCGCTTTTCCGCAAAAGCGAGCTTGTCCTCCAGATTGAAGTAATACTTGTAACTGCCGAATTTCCGCACCAGTTCCGTGCCTACATGTGAGCGCACATTGGCTTGATAAGCCCAATCATCCAGATAGCGCACCGCAAGCAGGTGATCCTTGGCAGCGTCGGTCATTTTCCCCGCAGCATCCCCGTATTCAGAAACAACTTCCGATTGAAGTCATGCCATCAATCGTCTGGATCGCTTTTCTGTTCTGATAGGTGAGATCCGAGACCAGAACCTTCCTTATGTAGTGCTTTTTCGCCTCACCACCGGAGAACGTAAAATAGCTGCTGGCAGAATGAATCGCCAGCGGAGTCCCCTTGGCATCTCTGCCAAGATAGAGCATTACATGACCGGGCTTAAAAAGGAGCGCACCGACCGGGGCTTCTGCTGTTTTCTGGTAACGGACAGCGGTATGAAGGCCTGCCAGAGATACGGAGTTTTTCATCGCGATTTCCTGCTGATCTGCATCACGCGGGAGCAATATTCCCATAGAACGATACACATCCTGTACATAGGAAGAACAATCAACACTTTCCTCCATACCGCCCCAACCATAGACATCCCCCAAGAACTTCATGGACTGGCGCACGAAATTGTTGGGCGTACAAGGAAGATAACCCAAACTTGTCGTATTGTCCGCCTTGATAGCGACCACGGATTCCGAAAGGCAGCCATTGACTTCCACGGGGATAATCGCTTGATAGGCATCCCCTTGCAATTGGGCAGATTTCAGTGGAATGGTGCTGCCCATCTGAAAGAGGATATCCCAAGCACCACCTGCATGGACTTTCTTCTTGTGATCTGTCACCACAAGAAAGTTTTTGGGCGACACATATTTTCCCCAAGTTTCCCGATCCGTAAAACCAATAGCGCCAAGGCTTACCCATCCCTTGTAGTAACGCCCTACAGCAAACACAAAGGCACCATCCCTGCTTGTATGCAGGACAAGCACCGGTTCACAGGGGTCGAGAGCCGTGCCTTGCAAATCATCATAATGCTGAAAGTCTCTATCATCATAATAGTAGTGGGGGGTTGGCAGGAGGCGCATATCGGTGCGCATGGTAACCACACCATAACGGACATCTGTCTTCACTGAAACAGAATTCAAATTGCAATTTTCTTTTGCCGTATCATAGTCATCCTGGGTGATGGGAACACCACCCTTATCATAATGTTCGCCGGGGGTATTTTCCTCACGAAAATCCTGTTGGGCACTAAGGATCAGCTCTTTTAGCGTTGCCCCCTCTATCCTCTGCGGATAGTTCATAAGATCTGTCAAGCTCGATGTTTTTTCCCGCATCGCTTGATTTACCGAGACAATCTGTTCACGCGTCAGGTACAATTTTTCTCCATTGGGATTTCTCTCTGTCCAATAATCAGCCGTAGCCCTGGCATCATGAATCGCAATGGATGCATAGGATGTATTTCCCGCCCCCAACAAAATCAGCAGCGCAGTGATTGCCACGAATGCGACACTCTTCCCAAGGGATCTCCTTTGCCTATCCGAAAAAAAATATTGTCCCATGTGATTTTCCCCTCCCATAGTCTTGCCGAAGCAAAGCCCTCAGGCGTTTAACCTAAGGGCTTTTCGTGTATTGCGGGTTGTGCGGTAACAAAACAGCGCCTTACAGATTTGCTTTTATTTTGGCAATCATCTCATTGTATTCATCTTCAGAGAGGTATTTTTTGTCCGGATTCATTTGAAATACTCCGCCCCACTCAAAATCATCTTTGTACTTGGGAACAAGGTGGACGTGGCAGTGCCCGGACGTATCACCATAGGAACCGTAGTTTACTTTGTCCGGATGAAAAGCCTTGTGGAGAGCAAGTGCCACGCGACGCACATCAGCATAAAAAGCATTCATCTCGTCCACAGTCAGGTCCACGATCTCGCTTTTGTGATCCTTGTAGGCCACGATGACGCGGCCGGGATGGCTCTGTTCTTTAAACAACACCAACACGCTGGATGGAAGATCGCAAATGTAAATACCAAACGAATCCAAAAGTTCATTCTTCATGCAATACCCACAGTTGTTGTCCTTCATAAAAATTCCTCCTTTAAACAATCCTGCCCGTACATTCCGCGGGCAAAGGACACCGTGCAAAACAGGCCGTCTGAAGCCCATGTGATACATGGGTTCACGGAGTTACGAAATCAAACGCTTTGGGACGATACGAGGATAGGATCCTGGGAGCCATTTTCAGGAATCAGGGAAGTAGGACTGTTGCTCCAGAAGGACGGCATAGAAGCATCCAAGGAAGAAGACGAGGCCCCATAGTTCATGACCTTGTCCCCGGCAGACGCATAGCTGGCAGCTCTTGCCGCCGAATGTCCGCTCAATGTTTCCAAAAGCAGGCTCTGAGCATAATCCTCGCCCTTGGCGTCGATGTGGGAAAGGGCTTCCTGCGCAGAACTCATATCTGCCGATGAAGTACCTGTGTCCGCCGACTGGGAGTCCAGACTCTGCTGGCAGAGATAGCGCAGGAACATGTAGCCGGAGGTATAGCGGACATCTGTCCCCGTGCCGGCTGCCAGAACCATGGCATTTGACAGCTTTTCCCGATTCGTAGCGAGAGATTGGATATCCTGCACGTTGTTTGCGTCATAATCGTCCAAGCCCATGACAAGTTCTGCAACGCCCTCGGTGAAAAACTCCGGCATACCGACAACGCTGCTGGTTTTTTCATTGTAAGTCTTGATTGTGCCATTTCCCTGCATGACAGCATGTACCATTTCATGGGCAATCGTGCGATCCAGATAGCACTGCTGCGTTCCACCTTCAATGCGCGTATTGCCGTTCACATCCACAGGATCGATATTCCCATAGACGGGAAGCGCAATCGCCATATCAATCACATTGGCAGGTGTCGTATCGTTGTCATTTTTGTCAGCAGGACCGGTATCCGCCTGTATGTTGGACTGATTCACGAAATATCCCACTTTCAGCGTTTTTCCGTTGAAATCCACCCCATAGGAATCGTAGATCAGCTTGGCACTCTCCGATGCCCACCAATGCTCCATTCCCTTGGTGATAGCCTCTATGCTGGTTTTCAGCTGCTGCGCCATATAGGTCTTCGTGTATTCATTATTGTTCAGATCACTGACAAATGTTTGATCCGTCAAGGCCACTGTGGTCCATGCCTCCGGATTATAAGAATCAAAGGTTTGCCACTTCCGATCCACTACCTGAGCAAAACTGGTGGGCCACTGGATATTGAAAGAGAACGTCTGCCCATCGGAAGTCGTGTAGCTGTGCGTCGTAGTAGATCCCGCCGCCGGCATGGAAAGCTCTGTCAGGGTGCCGGTCTCCGGCACAATGCCCGCCGCATTCTTCACCGTTCCGTTCCCCGCATTGGCGCCGCTGGCAGCACCGGTGTCTGCGTTGAAGTCATGATTCGCTCCAAGGACGATGCCGCAGGTCTCTTTCAGGCGCTGAGCGGTATCCGGGATGCGGGAGGTATCCGTCACGTCATTCACAAAGGAATTGATGGCATCCTGCAGACCGTTAAAACGCGAGACTGCGCGCACGGCATTGTCAAGGATTGTGATGCCGCTGGTCGTGGTGTCATTTGCATATTGCTTCAAGACGTTCATGAAGGATTTCATGGTTTCGATGGAAGTTGCCATTTCATTTCACTCCTATCCGGTTCACTTGCTGCCACACATGATATCAGAAGAAATATTCGATACGCCCGAAGAGCTTTTTGGCGCTGTTTCCGTTATGGTACAGGGAATCCTTGCCATGGAAGTACTTCGCCGTCAGAAGAACGTTCTTCATGGGGACGTATCTTGCCCCAATCTCCCAGCCCTTCTGTCCCCAGCCAACGCCATCCGTAGTGGGGAGAAGGCTTGTGGTCGCACCGTAGCGCCGATACGCGGCATAAGCGCCCCAGCTTCCCTTGTCCTCGTACTTTGCGCCCTTGTAATCCGCCTCGATCTGCCAGGACTTATTTTCTCCGCTATAGACGGTACTGTTCTTCGCGCTTGTGTTTTTGGCATAGGAACCCCAGAGCTTGAAATTCTTGTCGAAGCGGTAGCCGAGATTCAGTGACCAGATATTGGCCTTGCTATTGTTGGAATCGGCCTGCTCTGTCATGAGGAACTTTCCATTGGACAGATGATAATAGCCGATACCGCCGGAAAATCCCTTGCCCATGCCGTATTGCAAATTGATACCTAAGAAATTGGATGCCGCATCATTGAAATAGTCCACAGCATTGGTATTCCTGTCCAGATTGAGGACGCCATTGCTGACCTTGTAAAGACGGGTATCGCTCACATCCAGGCGGCCTGCCATCAAAATTGTCCGGAACTTCTCATTCTTGGAAGCGTATCTCATCTGAACGCCGGAGAATTCGTCATCGAAGATGAGTCCTTCCTCATTCGTGTAAAGAGCCATTTTTCCCAGCTTCACCTGGAACTGTCCATAGTCTCCTTGGGCCCATGCCCGTTTCAGTCTGACGTTGCTGCTGGTGTCCTTTTTCATGTTCGTCGTTGCATCCAGACGAGCATGGACGTTCCAGTTCTTATTGACCTGCATCTTTGGCTCAAGGCGCAGGAGCAGCTGATCCGAATTCTCCTTTTCGCTTTGGCCGCCGTATCCATGGCGCTCGCTGCTGTAAGTATAACGAAGATACCCTGTCCACTTCACCTGATCGGTTACAGTTCAGACCCCTGTAACGTGCATCACAAACAAACCGGCACACAATGTGGTATAGCCAGTGATGTTTCGAAGGAT
This sequence comes from uncultured Veillonellaceae bacterium, assembly GCA_902773295.1. Lineage (GTDB taxonomy): Bacteria > Bacillota > Negativicutes > Selenomonadales > Selenomonadaceae > UBA3796. The sequence continues at coordinate 6,999 of CACYDT010000028.1, forward strand.
TTCCTTATCTCATTTAGGAGGTTTTTCCCTTCGCGCTTCCATGTCTCCACAACGCTCATGATCTTGCAATAGGTATCGCATCCATCGGCATCCCGAAAGCCACCAGCCATTTTTTGCCGATTTTTGCATTTGCGCAGATCGCGTTCTGACATGTTATTGGTGAAGGGAACGTGGAAGTC
>CACYDT010000029.1 GCA_902773295.1 uncultured Veillonellaceae bacterium
ACTCGGCTTGTCGTGAGTAGTTAACGAACAACAAAATTTATAAAAATATTTAGCATTGTTTGTTAAGTTTGATTATAAATACAGCATTGTTCGGGAACAGGTGGCAGAATAAGGAATGCAGGGATACTCCAAAACAAACGACCATCCAAATACCTCGCAACAGGTATTTGGATGGTCGTTCTTTTACTGTTCGGAGCAAGCCGGGGAGCAGTCCGGCTCCTTGCTGCCGTAAAGAAGCTCCCGTCCGCAATGCTTCACGACGAGCGCGGCAAGGGTCATGAGAGCGAGGGCAAGGATGAGCTGAAGGCCATCCACCATGAAGACGAATGTTCCGGTGCCGATCTTCCCTGCGATGCCATAGGCGCTCATGGCAAGCGCCGTCATCGTCACAAGGAGCATGAAGGCCATGGGCACATAGAGCATCCAGCCCTTGCGCCCCGTCGTGCGGAGGAAGACCGCCAGCGAAATGAGCACCAATGCAGAAAGGAGCTGGTTCGCGGCGCCGAAGAGAGGCCAGATGTTCATATATCCTGCCAGGCAGAGAATATAGGCGAGAGCCAAAGTGACTGCTGTCGAGAAATAACGGTTCATGCAAATCCCGGCAAGGGAACCCGCCGTCTCCCCTTCGCTCGGGGCAAAGAGTTCCTGGAAGCTCATGCGGCCGATGCGGGCCACGGAATCAATCGTTGTCATGGCAAGAGCCGAAACGCACATGGTAATGATGCAGGCGGATATCTCGGCCGGAAGCCCGAACATCTGGAAGAACCCGCTGATGGAACCGGCAAAGATCTGGAACGGGGTTCCTTTGGGAAGCACGCCGCCGGAAGCCGCAGCACAGGCAATGACAAGCGCCACGACACCAAGAAGGGACTCGATGAGCATTGCGCCGTAGCCAACGCTGAGCATATCCTTCTCATTGTTCACTGTCTTTGACGAAGTGCCGGAGGAAACAAGGCTGTGGAAGCCTGAGACTGCGCCGCAGGCAATCGTGATGAAAAGAATGGGGAAGAGGCTCTTGCCGTTCACCTCGAAACCGACGAACACGGGCATCTGGAGGGTCGGATTGGCCACGATGACACCGACTGCGCCTGCCAGCACCATGCCGAGCAGGAGAAAGACACTGAGATAGTCCCTTGGTTCCATGAGCAGCCACATGGGCAGAACGGATGCAATTAAGCAATAGCCAAAGGTCACATAGCGCCATGTCTGGGCATCGAAATACAAGGGGAAGTCCATGCCCACGGAAAACATGCCGATGACGAGAGCAACAGCCGTCAGGAATTTCACTGTGCCTGACGGGTTCACCTTGCGGATGAAATAGCCGAACCCCATGGCAACAAAAATATACAGCATGGAAATCGTGGCTGCCTGTGCTCCGGGAACGTTGGCCGCGCCATCTTTCGTCATTCCCTGGAACGTGTTTGCGATGATATCGGCGAAAGCTGCCAGTACAAGAAGCGTAAACAGCCAACAGAACAGCAGGAAGAGCCTGCGGCCGGTTTTTCCAACATACTGCTCGATGAGCATGCCCATGGACTTTCCTTCGTTCTTTACGGAAGCATAAAGTGCAGTGAAGTCCTGCACCGCACCAAAGAAAATGCCGCCCACAATCAGCCAGGCAAGAGCAGGCCCCCAGCCGAACATGGCTGCGATGATGGGCCCCGTCACAGGACCTGCCCCCGTGATGGAGGAAAACTGATGGGAAAACACCGTGAACCGGGAAGCGGGCGCAAAATCCTGCCCGTCTTCGTATCGGTGAGCAGGCGTCGCTGCATTCCCGTCGATTCCCCATGTTCTCGCAAGCCAGCGCCCATAACAGAGATAGGCCGCCAGAAACACGAGAATGGAACCGCCTACAATTGTCAATCCATTCATGACACAATAACCTTCTTTCTGGTATACTTCGGGCAGGAAAATCTTCCCACCCACGGAAATAAAACATAAATGCACCTTGAAAAGATTACCACCAAAATACAAATGTGTCAACTTGTAATCTTGTAATCTTTGCCGATTTCTGCTGATGCGTATGGTTTGCACCCAAGAAAAAACACCGGGAAGGAAAGCTGGTTCCTCTCCGGTGTGTCCGGATTCGTATTTGAATTACAATTTGAAACGTCCGATGAGCTTCTGCAGTTCCTGTGCCAGCTCTGCCAGGCTCTGGCTGGCAGAGGTAATATCTGACTGGGCGTTCTGCTGGGTATTGACTACATCAGAGATGCGCTTCGTTTCCTGTGCGGTACGGGCTCCAATCTCCTTCAGGCCGGCGGTGGTCCGGACGACTTCTTCATTCTCGCTGGAAATGTAGGTTACCTGTTTCGAGACAACACTGATGTCGTTGGATACCTGCTGGATATGTGTGACCAATTGGTCGAACAGTTTCGTGGTTTGTTCGAAAGAAGCTGTGCCGCGAGTGACCTCTTCCGTACTGCTTCCCATTTCGGCTACTGCAGTATCAGTATAGATGGCAGAGGTGTTTATGAGGTTTGCGACACGCTCTGCCGCTTCCTGGGATTGTTCTGCGAGTTTGCGGACTTCCTCGGCCACAACAGCAAAGCCGCGCCCCTGTTCTCCTGCACGGGCAGCCTCGATGGCTGCATTCAGGGAAAGGAGGTTTGTCTGCCCTGCGATGCCGGAAATCGTATCCACAATCTGCCCGATTTCCTTGGAATGCTCGCCCAGTTTTATGATGGCAGCCTGCGCATCGCCGATGCGCTGGCTGATGCGCTGCATCTGCTGGGAGGCCTGTTGGATCGATGCCTTGTTCTCATTCATGGCGCGGATGCTTTGATCTGTTTCCGACAAGGTGGACTGCACTAAGCTATTGACGCTTTCGATATTGGACGATATCTTTTCCATGGATGTGACTGCGCCGATGATGTGGGTTTCCTGTTGGTGAGCCCCGTCAGAGACATCCTTGACAGAGTTTGCAACCTCGTTCATGCTGTGGCTGGACTGGTCTGCTGTGGCAAACAGTTCCTCGCTGGCAGCGGATACCTGCTGGGCCATGTCGTTTACATCATTGATGATTTTGCGGATTTCCTCTGCCATCTTGCGGATGCTCATGGCCAGGCGGCCGATTTCATCATCGTTTTCCACCCGGACTTCTGTGTGGAGATCACCATCTGCAATGCGCTGGGCATCTTCCATGAGGCTGCGGATGGGAGAGTCTATCCGACGCTGGAACAGCAGCCAGATGGCCGCACAGAGCAGGATGATGACCAGAATGGAAATGCCGATGCTGGTGAATGTCGCCTGATGGATTGCTCCCATGTAGTCAGATTTCGGTGCGACCAATACCAGTTTGAGGTTGCTTTTTCCAATCGGCGCTGCCATTACATAGCTGTCTTCGCCGAAAGCTGCGCTTTCCATCAAAATCGGCTCGTCAGAGGACATGATTTTCCGGCCGAGCTCTGCCATATCGGGATCTTTGCTTTCCTGAATACGTTCCTGCATGTCCTGGCTCTCGTCCTTGCTGGCTACAAACAATCCAGTCTGGGTAACAAGGAAGGCATAGCCGTTCTCGCCGATTTTGATGCTCCTGATGTATTCTTCCAATGCCTGCAAGCCGATATCAACGGACACGATGCCGACGACCTGTCCGTTGTGCGTAAAGGGCAACGATGTGGATACCATCAGGACATTGCTGACCTCATCGCGGGTCGGCTCGTCCCAGAAGACTTCCTCGCCACCTTTGATGCTGCCTGTGTACCATGGGAACTGTGTGTAGTTGTATTCCTCTGTGCTGTAGATCATGGACGGTTCTGTATCGTCCTGCCCGAAATACGGGCCGAAGAGCCGCACTTCCGGTGTTGGACTCATATGAGGCGCAAACCAGATGCCGCTGCCGAAAATGGAACTGTCTGAATGGACGACATCCCTGACCAACTGGTATGCATGGGGAAGATTGTATTCCTGCATGGCACTGAGGTTCCATGCGATTGCGTGTGTTTTCCCACTGATTTCCGTCAATCTCTTATCGAATCTTTCCGTGATTTCACGGCTTCGAACCTGTAGTTGTGCCTTCACATCTTCCTGCATATTGCTGGAAAGCTGATAGATGTTTGCAAATGTCAAACTCCCTAAAAGGACTACCGACACTGCGACGATGCTTCCAATAAAAATCGCACGGATGCTTTTTCCCATAATGATCTCTCCTGTTAGTTACCGTGTTACATTACCGGGTTCATGGCCTCTCCTATTTCATCGACGCATTTCCGGAAGGCTCCGCGGCGTGCGCGCAGGTTGCTGGTTTTTGAATCTTCGTCATGCGCGGCCGTATAGATCTGCAGCACGCTTGTGCCGGTAGCAAGATAGCCATTGACCTGCACGGAAATCCGGTCTTTTTCTCTCCTCTTGGCATTCCGGTGGACATCGATGGTGGAATCCGATACCACGAGGAAAAGCACCTTTCCATATCCGCTTTCTGCTGCAAAATCGATCAAGTCCTGCCTCGACGGCATCTGTTCCTCTACATGGCCTTTGTTCAGCCAATAGGCAGCATATTGGCTTTGCACCCGGCTGCCGATTTCGCATTTTGCTCCGCTCCTGGGACGGATTTCTCCCTTGGTGATATTATAGTAATCCGGCGTTTTGAATTCCGCCTTGCCTATGAGCACGATTCCGACGGAGGAAGCCGGGCTCTTCGCTCCTGCCGGAGACATGCACGAAAGCAGCACAAAAAGTATTGTGGCAATGCATAGGATTTTTTTCATGGAAATTCCCCCCTCTTCATGACTGTACCCAGAGGCGCTGGTATTTTTCCATCTGGCGCATGGTGTGCTGGATGATGTTCTGCCCGAACTTCGGGGATTTTGCGAGGATGGCCTGAGCGGACAGAAGCGGTATGACCAGGAAGGTTGCCTGGTCGGTAAGGACTTCGGCGGCAAGGTGCGTCCTGCGGTTCGACAGAAGCACAGTCTCGTTCACCCAGCTGTTCTCCTTCAATATATCCAAGGTATTGTACCATCCGTCACCGGTTTCGATGCTGCGGTAGACTTTGCCTTCAACGACAAAGACCAGCTGTTCCTCGATCTCCTTCTCTGCGATGCGGTCGCCCTCGAAACGCACAAAGATTCTGGCATCCTTCATGAACACCTGGATGATGCCTTCCTCGCATTCCTGCAGGAGGGGGAGCCTGGAAAGGAAATTCTGCACTCTTTTGCGGGAATAATCCATTCCGTCCCGGAATCCTTCCCTCATAATCGCCCTGCGCTGCTCGAGGCGATGCGTGAAGGGAGCGGCTCTCTCGGTCCAGTCGGCTATCATGCGCTGGATGGTCAGGATATATTCCTCTGAAAGCATCCGGATGCCATCCGATGAAAAGAGGGATACATCGTAGCTGAAGGTCATGGCGATGCGATGCCCATCGCAGCGGAAACTGATTCCCAGCCCGATATCCCTGACATCCCGTGAATTCTTGGATACCAGCGCGCCCTCCGGCGATGCGTTGGTTGCCGCATAGCTCTTGTTCTCCGTGAAGAAGTCATAGAAATTCAGGAAATGATCGAACGCTTCCCCGTTTTGGCTCAGGATCTCCCGGATGCCATTCTTGCCCAAAGAAGCATAGGGCTGGGACACAAGGAATTGCTGGAAGGACTTGGATACAATCTCATGGACAGTGCTGCTTTCTGCCATCTGCAATCGGACGGGGACCATGCTTTGCTCGCCGAAGTCCTGCGCTCCCCGTCCCTGGCGGGTGGGCACCAGGAGGCAAAAAGCTATATCCGTGCAGTGATTGCAGTTTTGGAGCAGGATGCCCCAGGCCGTCTGCAAGATGGACATGAGCATGATCTTGTTCGATTTCGCATGTTCCCGCAAATCGGAGACCAAATAGGCGGGGAGATAGGCAAGATAGCTTTCCTGCCGTCCTTGCCCACTCTTTGTGCCGGGCATTTCTTTCATATGCGGAAGACGCGGCATGGGCGGGAAGTCGGCAAGGAGGCGCGACCAATAGTCCCGCATGGACTTTTCTATTTCCGCAGTCGATGCTGTCCGCAGGTTGCGCCCGGAAACCGCCGGCTGTGGTGGTTCGCCCAAAGCCTCCCGGAAGATCCGTCGGATATCGAAAAGCTCCAAAAGGGGCTGCACTGCCGTCACGATGATGGCAAATTCTTCCTCCCCGGTGCGGAGCACGGAAATGCGGAACAAATAACCGTGGCGCATATCGAACTCCTGGCGGAAATCACGTTCCATGAGTTTTTGCAGATTGCTGTCAAGATCTTCCGCATCCGTGATTTCCATGTTCTGGTAGACCATGTCCGGCAATTCATTTCGTTCCCGGAATACAATGGCCAATATGCGGTTCCCGACAGAGCAATAGTTCAGCCGAAATAGTTCTTCCCGGCAAACTGTGTCGTGAACGACACGGTTGAAGCGAAGCGGTGTCAATGCCCCGCGGAGTTTGTAGAGTGCCTGCTGCAATGGGCAGGCAAGGGAAATGGCGGTCTTCTGGCCGAAGAGACTGTTCTCCTGTTCGGTAAGTTCCCGGACATACTGGATTTGATTGGGGGCATATCCACGGTTTTCATCCACTTGCATTCCGTACACCTGCCGAAGGACAGCTTGCTCGTTCTTCGGCAGGTCTTCTGTTCTCCATTTTTCCATTGTCATGAAGATCCCTGTCTTTCCTAGGCTTCTATTGGCCTATCGGTGTGAATTTGCCAGCAATGCCTGCTTGAGCCTTTCCTCGATCTGCACGAGTTCCTGCTCGGCTGCCTGTCGCCTTGCCCTGCCCTCCTGCTGGATGCGCATGGTTTCCTCGATGGTGGTGATGAGATCGTCATTGACCTTCTGCACCGTCTCGATGTCCACGATGCTGCGCTCGTTCTCCTTTGCGGTTTCGATGGTGTTCTGCTTCAGGAGTGCCGCATTGCGTTTCAGAAGCTCGTTTGTCGTATCATTCACGGCTCTTTGCATGCCGAGAACCTGCTGCTGCCGCTGCAGCCCGAGAGCGATGACCATCTGGTTCTTCCAGAGGGGAATCGTGTTGTAGATGGCTGTCTGCACCCGGTCGATGAGAACCTTGTCATTGTTCTGGATCAGGCGGATCTGCGGCGCTGTCTGGATGGCGATGGTCTTGCTGATTTTGAGGTCATGGACTTTTTTCTCGAAGCGTTCCACGCTGTTCTCGAAATCATTGACCACCTGCACGGCCATGGGGTCATTGGAGGCGGCGGCCTGCTGCCGGAGTTTCGGAAGCGTCACATCCTTCATCTCCCGGAGTTTTTCTTCCCCGGCCTGTATGTAGAGCTGCAAGGACTTGAAGTAGGCGAGGTTCTTCTCGTAGAGGCCATCGAACATGGCAACGTCCTTCAACATGCTCATCTTGGACTTCTCCAAGGAGGACTGGATGCGGTCCACCTGCGTGGAAAGCTTCGTATAGCCTTCCATGAGGTTTTCGGTCTTGTTCACGAGTGCGCCGATGACAGGGAGTTTGCGCAAAAAGCCCTTTTCCTCCGCAGGCTCGAAGCCTCGGACCCTTGTCACCAGATCGTTGAGGAGTTCCCCGACAGCCCCGCTGTCCTTCGTGCGGACACTGGCCAGGATGCTGTCGGAGAAATCGGCAATGTCTTTCTGGGCGGTGGAACCATAGGATAGGGGGAGGGTGGAATCCATGAGATTGATGCTTTCCTTGATGTCGTCCACCTTTTTCCGCTCTTCCGGCGTCAAGGTCTCCACCTGATGCGTGACCTTCTCCGCCACCGCCTCCGGTGCTTCCATCAATGCCTTGTTATCTTCCGTGCCTGCCTGAGCCTGATGGCCCTTGAGCAGATCTTCTAAATTAATGTCTGCCATGACGATCATCCTTTCGTCGCTCAAGATAGTAATCCAGATAGAAATCATCCATTTTCATGCACATATAGCGGATTCCCTCGCAGAAGCCGATGAATCCCGGAAGTGTTGTCCAGCAGAACAGGCAATAGAGCGCGCCCTGGAAGGTTTTCCCCTGATAGAACTTGTGTGCGCCAAAGGATCCGAGGAAGATGCCCAGGGCGGATTGTATGATCTTCGAGAGCAGTACATCCCCTTTTTGTTCCTCCGGGATCAGGCCGGTGCTTTGCCGGCCGTTCCGTCCGGCAGTCTCCGGGGACTTTCCGGACGTTGGGAGCTGGAGCTGCTTCAAAAGCCCGTCCAACCCGGAGACGGGATTGTTTTTCACTAGAGATACGCCCTGGGGAACCTCCGGTTTTGGGGTGATCCCATCGGCATCCATGGTCTGCTGCATGACCTTGAGTTCTGCGTCCAGATCGATGAACTGATCCCTTAAGATGCGCTCGAATTGTTCCTCGTATGCTTCATCCAGTCCGGCCAATGCGGACTTCATGCGCTCCTTCATTTCCTGCACTTGTTCTGTTTGAAGCTCCGTTGCCTCAAACTCTTGGTATTTCAGGACGAGAAGCGCGGCCCGGTCCTGGTAGTAATCAATGAATTTCCTGGCCAGCGGGAGTTTCCGGGGATTTCTTTCAAGATAATGCAGCATATTGCCGGAAATCTGCTGCATCTTTTCCAGCTGTTTGGAAAGATCTACGTCCCGAATTTTTCTTCTGGCCTCCTCAATGGATGCGCAATCCGTCAATGCTTTGGCATAGCTTTCCTGCAAGAGGTTCAGTTGCTCCTGTTCCAGCTTGCCGGCTTTTTGCCAATCGATGGCCGGGGGTTCCTGCTGCCTCCGCCATTCCTTGATTCCCTGATAGCCGCTCATGAGTCCCACGAAAATCAGCGTCATGCCCATTTTCGGCCATTCTTCCTGAGCACCGGCAAGGCCGGACACGATGAGCACCAGTCCGGTAATGATATAAAAGTATTTCATGGTATTTCTCCTGTCGCAAAAAACTTCCATTCGAAAGGATACTTATCACATATTGGATTCGTCATGGAAGCCGTTTTTCCTTCTTTTCCTATGGGCGCGGCATTGGAAAATGGGCGGCAGATTCCCTTGTCACGGTATGAGAAAACAGATATACTAGAGACCGTTGAAATTTGCCGTAGGCAAAGCCCAAAAGGACTAGCTCCGCGTCGCTTTTACGGTCTCTGCATATACCGTGAACAGGTAAATTTTCCTGCTCACGAGTATAGAATAGAGGAAAAGGTTTACTATGAAAAGTGCGAAACACCGTTTCGCACGGAGTTTTGGGAGTGAGTCGCTATGTATGGTATTTACCCATCCCCCATCGGTATGCTGCTTTTGGAGGCAGATGAGGCCGGACTCTGCCGGGCATGCTTGGCAGAGTCCGCAGATGCTCCATGTACGGCGAAAGGGCCTGCCGCAGATATATTGCGGCAGGCCTGTCTGGAGCTGGATGAATATTTTTCCGGCAAGAGAAGGGCGTTTGACGTTCCGCTTTCCCTGAAAGGCACACCGTTCCAGAGGCGTGTCTGGGCGGCATTGCAAGGCATTCCTTACGGTCAGGTGCGTTCCTATGAAGAGATTGCAAGGCTCGTAGGGAATCCCAAAGCAGCCAGAGCCGTGGGCATGGCAAACCGCTGCAATCCCGTCATGATCCTTGTCCCTTGCCATCGTGTCATAGGGAAGGACGGCAGTCTCACGGGGTATGCGGCAGGGCTGGACGTGAAGAAATACCTTCTGGAGCTGGAACGGTCAAATCTCTTGGAGCGTTGAGCGTTCGGCGCGGATCTGGATCATCTGGGCGGCGATGGATATGGCGATTTCGGCGGGAGTTTCCGATCGTATGGAAAGTCCGATGGGGGTTGTCACCCGATCCAGCTCTTCCTCAGAAAAGCCGTAGTCGTTTTTCAGAGTCTGACGGACCTGTGCCGATTTGGTTCTGCTGCCAATGACACCGATATAGCAGGGGCGGCAGGGAATGACCTGTGCCTGCACGATGGTATCATAGGCATGCCCACGGGTCATGACGCAGACATAGTCCTCCGGATGGATTTCCACTGAATCAGAGATATGATGGAAGTCGATGCATTTGACTTCTTCTGCTGTCGGGAAAAATTGGCGGTTGGCGAATTCGGGGCGGTCATCGAGAACGATGCAGCGGAATCCGACATGGCTCAGTACCGGCTCCAGTTCCTGCCCCACATGGCCGCAGCCGAAGATGTAGACCCTGCCCTCGCAGGCAATCTGCTCCGCATAGATATCCATGCCGTTCTCCCGGATGCGCTGCGGGCGGCGCCGAAGCAGGGTGGGGAGATGTTCCGGAAGGGTGTTGTCCGTGATGCCAAGCTGCTTGGAATACAAGCTGAAACGGCCGCCATGAGCCAAATCACAGAGAAGCCAGAGATTCTCTCCTTGGGAAAAACTCCGCTCTGCCTGCCGGGTCAATGAGATGGCACTTGTATCTGCGGGGGGGAGGTAGCTGAAAAAGACGCTGACATCACCCCCGCAAATCATGCCGAGATCCTGTACATCCTCTTTGTTCAGAACGAAATCATGGGCAAGGGAGGACTTCTTTTCCAGCACGTCCCGGGCCATCTTCTCCGCGCGGTATTCCACGGCGCCGCCTCCGATGGTTCCCGCAATCCTGCCTTCCCGCCCCATCAGCATGTGCGCTCCTGCGCCCCGCGGGGTCGAGCCGGAGGAAGCGAGAACCGTCACAAGAACCAGATCCTCCCCTTTTTCCAGATGTGCCTGCATTTGCTTCAACATATTTCTCATGGTAGTCCTCCCTTAGGTGTTGCCCATTGGTATCGAAAGAATCTTTCTTTTTGTTATCCTATCACGGCAATCTCATTCCCGCAGATTTCGTTTATCCTCTTTGCAAGGGAGAGGGAAGTGTGCCAGCGCTCGTCATGCCTTCTTTTCTGCTCTTTCGTAAGACACTTTTTTAAGCTCCTTTCGAAACGCTGCCGGAGGGTTGCGGGGCAATCCTCCAGAATCAGCTTGTCTGCCAGGAAGAGGATGGCGGCCTCATCCAGCGGCGCATCTAAAGGAAGGTTGTGATGCGTCCTGACCGGAGCGGCAAGATTGGGATAGTCGAGCCTTTCCAGGGCAGCGGCTCCCTTCTCGGCATGGTGTTTTTCCATCCGTACGATGTCGTGGAGCAGAGAGGCCGCAAGAACCAATTCCTTCCGGAGAGGATGCCCGGCAGCTTCCAGCGCATCCGCCAGTTCCAGCGCCTTTCCCGCAACCGCTTCGGAGTGGCGGCGAATATGCAGAGGCAGGTTTGCCGCATCCAGCAGGGCAAGGCAGAATCTGCGGTCGGGAACCGGATGGGGAACCCGTCCCCGTTCCGGAAGCGTCAAGCATCCGTTCCTTTCTTTCACTGTGGAAATCGAGCCGTACCCGGGGGGCTGTCCTACGGATAGGTTGTCATCGACGGCGGAGCGCAGCCGAGCCTCCACGTCCTCACGGACAAGGAAGGGCAGGGCATCCAGGGACGGCAAATCCCTCATCGCTGCAAAGAAGAGGCGCAGGATGCCCGCATGGGTCACGAACAGAAGATTCCCACCGGTTCTTCGTGCTGCTTTCCCAACAGCGTGGAGGAAGCGCAGCAAGGAAAGTCCCTGCGGTTCGGCTTTGGGGAAGGAAAGGAACGGTGATGTTCCCCGCCTTTCGTAAAGCTCCGGCCAGTTTCGCCGGATTTCCTCGAAGGAATGCCCATCCCATGCTCCCGTGTCGATTTCCTGAAGTCCTTCAAGGATTTGATAGGGACAATGCAGCAAGTCTGCTGTCTGCCTTGCGCGCAGCAAGGGACTGCAAAAAACAGCAGCAATGGGAAGCTCCGCCAATGCGCGGGCGGCGACGGCAGCCTGGAGCCTCCCGAAGGGGGAAAGGGACACGTCCATCCGCCCGAGGCATACGCGCTCTCCTTGTGGGAAGTCAGGCTCCCCGTGACGCAGAAAGTAAAAGGTTCTCATAAAATCATTCTCCCGGCGGCCATTCTGGGAACATGGTGCGGTAGAGTTCCGCAGAAGCTTGGCGGACAGCCGCCTCGTAACGCTCGAAGGCATGGAGGAGCCGTCGCCCGTCCTGTGTCAGGGAACTGCTGCTTCCTCTCGCGCCGCCCTGGTTCCGGCGCACCAGGCAAATACCGCTTTGTTCCTCTACCGTCCTGATGCGGTTCCAGCCGGAAGAATAGGAGAGCTGCATCCGTTTGCAAGCACGGCTGACGGATCCCAGCTCGTCAATCAAGGAGAGCAGCAGCGCCGTCTGGGCGTTGAAAAAGATTTTTTCCTTCACCCATGCCACCTGCACCGCAGGGCGTATGAGCTGGCTGTTGTGGTATTCCAGGAGAGCTGTGTAGTCCTCTTTGGTGTCCATGTCCATGAGGATGCCACGGTCGGCAACTTCGATGAGATTTTCTTCTGTGCCGCAGCGGGAAAGCGCTCCACGAAGCCCTCCTTCGCCGCTGTCCTGAAGCACTCGGCGTATGACATCGGAGGACATCAGGATGGGATGTCCCCGCACGCCGTTGCAGACTGGCACAGAAAGTTCTGCCGTGCCGGATAGGAGCGTTTTCACCGTATCGGAGGTGAAGAGCGGGATATCTACAGGAGTGAAGAGCACCCGGTCGCATTTGCTTTCCATATAGCCCAGCCCGATGCAGGCGCTCTCGAACATGTCGGTGGAACGGTAATCCGGGTTCCGCAGGAAGAGAACGCCGTTCTTGGTGAGGTGATGTTCCAGTTCATCGGCGCGATGCCCTGTGACAAAGACAATCCTGGAAACTCCTGCCTGTTTCAGTGTGGCAATGATCCTCTGGGATATGGAGATGGTTCCCATGAGCATCATGGGCTTGAAATCCCCCATGCGACTGGAAAGCCCTGCAGCAACAACAACGGCGCCCACCATCATTTTTTCGTCCCTGCCTTTCATCTTGTTTTTATTTGTAATTTGACAAAAATCCCAAAACTGTCTTAAAATTTAAGTATGGGTGCCGCACCTGTCGTGATCTGCTCCCTGCCCCGTCATGTCCAGCAGATGCTGCTGCCCTTCTGCGGTGTAGAAGACCAGCTCGGAAGGATTCCCTTGGGAATTTTCTCCGACCAGTCTCAGGAGATTGGCGGTTTCGTGGTAGTCGATGGGAAGCGTCCTGTGGAAGGTTCGCCCTGTCTTGAGATCCGTTACCTCGATGTTGACTTCGATGGCGCGGATTTCCCGGATGTCGGTGCTTTCGTCATGTGGCATGTATTCTACCTCCAAGCTTTTTTCTGGCCAAGTGACAGGCATTCATGCCCTAAGTATATCAGAAGATTGCTTGGATTTGAAGTTTTTTGTTTTTCCTGTTTTGCGGATGTGTGTCTTTGGAAAAGGAGGAGTCTGAATGATCAAGAAGCCGTTTATCATCAACGGAGTGGAGAGGAAACTCATCCTGGAAGGCGATGAGACATTGGCGACCGTCCTGCGCGAGAGACTGTTGCTCACGGGCTGCAAGATTGGATGCGGGCAAGGACACTGCGGCGCCTGCAATGTCATCGTGGACGGGAAAATCGTGAAATCCTGCTTGCAGAAGGCCGCGAAGATGCGCGACTACGCCGAGATTACCACCATCGAAGGGGTCGGCATGGTGAACAACCTGCATCCGCTGCAAGTGGCATGGATGGCCTATGGCTGCGCTCAGTGCGGATTCTGTAGCCCCGGGTTCATCATCAGCGCCAAGGTGCTCCTGGAACAGAATCCCAGCCCCACCCGGGAAGAGGTCAGGGACTGGTTCCACAAGTCCCGCAATCTCTGCCGCTGCACGGGCTACAAGCCCCTCATTGACGCTGTCATGGCGGCAGCCGAGGTCATGCGCGGCGAGAAGACCAAGGAAGACCTCATGTTCCGTCCCACGGAGAACCGCATCACGGGCACGAAGTTCGTTCGCCCTTCCGCAGCCATGAAGGTTACGGGTACCTGGGACTTCGGAGCGGACGAGGCTCTGCACATGCCGGAAGGCACTCTGAGGCTCGCCCTCGTGCAGGCTGAGGTTTCCCATGCGAACATCAAGGGCGTGGACATTTCGGCGGCAGAGAAGATGCCCGGCGTCTTCAAGGTCATCACGGCGAAGGATGTTCCCGGCAAGAACCGCATCAACGGCCTTGTCATGCTGCCTCTCAACAACAAGTGCGACGGCTGGGACCGCCCGATTCTCTGCGACGAGAAGATTTTCCAGTACGGGGATGCCATCGCTATTGTTGCCGCCGATACGGAAGCTCATGCTAAGGCTGCCGCCGCTGCGGTGAAGGTCGATATCGAGCAGCTTCCTGCCTATATGAGCGTGCCGGAGGCTATCGCGCCGGATGCCATCGAGATTCATCCGGGCACTCCCAATGAGTACTACGAGACGAATGCCATCAAGGGTCCGGACTTCGACTGGGATGCCTGCCCGGACAAGAACCAGGTGGAAATCGAGAGCTACTGCTCCCGCCAGCCCCACCTCTTCCTGGAGCCGGACTGCGGCTATGCCTATATCGACGAGGATGGCATGCTGACCATCCATTCCAAGTCCATCGGCATCCATCTGCACATGCCCATGATTGCCGACGGCATCGGGATTCCCATGGAGAAGCTTCGCATGGTGCAGAATCACACGGGCGGCACCTTCGGCTACAAGTTCTCGCCGACGAACGAGGCCATTCTCGGAGTGGCGGCTCTGGTCTGCAAACGTCCCGTCACATTGAATTTCAATATGTACCAGTCCATCACCTACACGGGCAAGAGGAGTCCGGGTTTCATGCATATCAAGCTCGCGGCGGACGACAACGGGAAGCTGCTCGCCCTCTGGGGCCGCAACTACATCGACCACGGCCCGTACTCCGAGTTCGGCGACCTCCTGACCCACCGCTTGACCCAGTTCGTGGGTGCAGGGCTCGACATCCCCTCCATCCGCAACAAGAGCACGACGGTCTTCACGAACCATGCCTGGGGCAGCGCCTTCCGCGCCTATGGTTCTCCCCAGTCCTTCATGGGAAGCGACATTGCCATTGACTGCCTTGCGGCGAAGATGGGCATTGACCCCTTCGAGATGCGTGCCATGAACTGCTACAAGGAAAAGGACGAGTCCCGCACGCCGACGGGATGCAAGCCGGATGTCTACTGCGAGGAAGACCTCTTCAACCTGGCGCGTCCCCACTATGAGGCGGCGAAGAAGCGCGTGGCGGAGAAGAATGCGGCTTCGGACGGCAAGATCAAGTACGGCATCGGCGTTTCCCTTGGCGTATATGGCTGCGGCCTGGACAACACCGATACGTCCGAGTGCTATGCGGACCTGAATCCGGATGATACCGTGACACTTCGCAATTCCTGGGAGGATCACGGACAGGGCGCGGATATCGCCACCTTGACCGCCGGCCATGAGATCCTTCGCCAGGCGGGCTTCACGCCGGACCGCATCAAGCTGGAACTCTGCGATTCCAAGATCTGCCCGAACTCCGGTCCCGCCGGCGGCAGCCGTTCCACGGTCATGACGGGCTCGGCCACGAAGGTTGCCTGCGAGAACCTCCTGAAAGCCATGAGGAAGCCGGACGGCAGCTATCGCACCTATGCGGAGATGAAGGCAGAGGGCATCAATACCCATGTGACGGGCGTCTACACCTATACGGCATCCGTGGCATTGGATCAGGCCACGGGACAGGGCGAGCCGTTCCCGAGCTACATGTACACCATCTTCCTGCCGGAAGTGGCAGTGGACACGGAAACGGGCAAGGTGACCGTGGAGAAGTTCACGGCGGTCACGGACTGCGGCACGATCCTCAACCAGTTGGCGGTGGACGGCAACTTCTACGGCGGTCTGGTGCAGGGCATCGGCCTCGCATTGACGGAGGACTTCGAGGATCTCAAGAAGCACACGAGCCTCATGAAGTGCGGCATTCCTTATCCGAAGGATGCCCCGGATGACATCGAGCTGGTCTACCAGACGAACCATCCGCGCCCGAACGGCCCCTACGGAGCTTCCGGCTGCGGCGAGGCTCCCTTGGATGCACCCCATCCCGCCATCCTCAACGCCATCTACAACGCCACCGGCGCCAGGATCACCCGCATCCCGGCACGGCCAGAGAATGTGCTGGAGGCATTGAAGGAACTGTAAGGAACTGTGCGAAAATAGAGGAAAAGCAGGGCATAGCCCTGCTTTTCGTATTTTTGGAAAAATATTATTTCACCCAAAGGCCAGCAGCCCGTCCTTGCCGACGCTGCAGATATCCGTCCCGACGATGCCGGAGGTATCAGGAGCGTTTTTGTCGAGGAGGAAGCCGTTGGGATTCGTGAGGAAATGATAAGATTCCTGCTTCCCGGAGGAGGTCACATGGCGGAACGTGTAGGGAAGAGTGCCGATGTGGTGGGCGGTGTTCCCATCCAGGCGGAAGACGAAAATCTGTTCCTTGTCATCGTTGGTCGTTCCTCCGATGTAAAGATAGTTCCTGCCGTCTGCCATATGGATCAGGATGGGGTCGAGATACGCCGCGTAAACCGGAAACACGCTCTCTTTCCCGTTCACCCGGATGTGCATGGCCTCACGGCTCGTGATGATGGAGATGGTGTCCGTCTGCCCGTTGTCCTTGAGGGAGGTCACCAAGGGAAGGTTATTGGCGGCAAATGGCTCCGCATATTCGGGCGCCGTTTGCCGATAGGAGTCCTGGAAGAGTTGCGGCTGCTCCTGGAACAGTATGGTGACCGTCAGGATTCCTTCGGCATAGGGAGCGATTTCATAGGGATTGAAGTAGAAGGTCGCACCCCGGGGGTCAAGCGTCCAGTTGAAGCTGCCATCGGCGCTGAGGGATTGGATGTGCTCATCCAGGTGAGTGAAGGCTGAATTTGGATATTTCTTCCGGAGCTTTGTCACAATGGTCGCCGAGAGTGTTTCCGTGTCGGTGAAGACATCGGAGATGGCAAGAGGAGCACCTGTCAGTGTGTTGAGGTTCACGCCGTACTGCCCATAGTTGCCATGGACGCCTCCCGTGTAGCTGTATTCTTTTTGGAGGAAACTGACGACCAAGCTGTCTGCACGACGCATCTCGAGATCGCGCTCATAGGAAAAGGTACGGAAATCCTTTGGGTGATTGGCATAGAACTCTTTGGCATCCTTTTCCAGAGAAAGGCGCATTTCCTTTGCCTGTTCCTGCTCTTTCCGGTTCAGATTGGCAACTGCCTTGGAAAGAAGGGGGCTGTATCCCTGCAGCTCCTGTGACAGGACAAGTTCTGAGAAACTCTGATGGACCAGTTCTTTTTCTCCGGCAGGTGTGCGCATTGGTACGCTCTTCTGATGGATTTGCTTGGAGAAGCCCCCAAGGGCATGCGGCGCAGCTTCCATCCTGCAGGGAAGCGCCATGCCCAGCAGCAAGAGGGTACTGCATAGCAGGCCAATCAGGCAATGTTTTTTGTTCATCTTAAATTTTTACCTCCTCAAGATAGCCTGGCCGCGGCGCGGAGACTCCGACCTCTATAGGCGGAGAGGAGCGTCCTGGCCTTGCCATATCGTTCATGATAAAATCTGATCTCGGTTACCACCGGTCTTGTTTCCATATCTACCACATAGCGGGTCTCATATATAGAGCTTGCGTGAGGGTCTCCAATGTGGGATTTTCC
>CACYDT010000030.1 GCA_902773295.1 uncultured Veillonellaceae bacterium
CCGACAGCAGCAAGTGGAGATTGTCGGCGGCGTGGCGGTTCAAGACTTCGGTCATGTAACCGAAGGAGATAAAGTCTCCTGCTCCGTCACGGTCTTGGCTGACGGCTGGGAAACCATCAAGGGATATTGGGACAATCGGACGCTCGTCAATATTTCGGACGAGGCGGGAGTGGTCTGGGAGAATATGCGAGTGGTAGTCAAAAGCTACCAGTATGTTCCCCACTTCCCCCATGCAGTAAAAGCGACATTAGAATTTTGGAGGTGCTGATTATGGCAAGTCAACTTCACATTTATTTCGGCAATGTAACGGCTGGAATGAAGGACGGAACGGAGGCATCCTCCGGCACGGAGCTTTCCCCTATCTCGGTAACGCTCGATGCCAGCCAGTCGGAGGCGAAAGCCGTGAAATGCGCCGTCCGCTGCGATACGGGCTATTACATCGAGGGCAATACCACCATCACGAAGATTGGCACGAACGCCGCCAAGTGGAAAGTTGCCGAGGATAACAGTTACGCCGATGCCGCAGCCGCTCTCGCCAATGCCACATGGCTGGACTCCATCAGCCTTGCCAATGTGGTGGACGTCAACATAATCTTTTGGGTAAAGGCCATGAGTGATTCCACCGAAACGCCGCAGAACGATACATCGGTGGATTTGCAAGCGGAAGGTCTTGTGGTAGCCGAGGCATAGGAGGTGCGGATATGTCCTTCAAATATATCAATCCCGGCTACGCCAATCTCCTCGATGTGGATGGCGGCATAACCATTGCGGACGCTACCCGGAGCAAAACGGGCGTGGGATTTTATCAGCCGACAGCCTATAAGGGAATCAATATCTCGGCAACCCCAACGGATCTATACGGCAAGCTTGATGTCTATGTTTACCGGGATTCCGATGACAAGAGTGCCGATAATTTCGAGATACAGATTTCCCTTGGGCTGAATGGTGTCAGTTTCAAGAAAGCGACAAATAATTTTTATCTCAGCGGCCTCGTCAACAACAACAGCCAAATTTATCTTAATGCGTCCACTTGGTATCCCGATACGCTGAAATCCAAGCTGAATATCACCATGAACGCCATCAACACCATTTCCTTCCATGCCCATGCTTGTACCGACAGTTCTGCCAAGGACGGCTATCTCATTTTATACGCCAACGGCAAGGAAGTGGGCAGGGCAGAGAATTATGCTGTCAATTTCTCCTATACCAATCCGAATGTGGTGGTAGTTTATGGCACGAATTCCACGGGGCTGATTTCCAATCTGATTATTTCCGACATCGAAATCAATAAGCGGGAGCAAGTGGTCATTTTGCCCATCGACACTACGGAAACCACTATGACCGCCGGGATCGACGGCAAATACACGGCGAGTGCCGCAGGACAACAGATTCTTCAATCCATCGACGCAGCCTCGCTCATTGCGGATTACGGAGCTGATTCCCAAATCAAAGGCATCGCCGTCATCGGCAATCCCGCCTATCGCACGGCAGAAGGGCTGTCACAGCTTACGGCTCTTGAAAAGGTCAACGGCACGGTGACGGAATACGGCGCAAAGGAAGTTGCATCATCTTCAACCGCCGGAGTGATTGACAGCCGAGCAGTTAACTTGAATCTCGCAAACTTGGCAAACTACAAATTCGGATGGAAAGCGGGGGCGGGACAATGAGATACATCAATCCGGGCTATGCGGAACTTCTGGACGTTGACGGTGGCACGACCATCGAGGATGCGACGTATAATCCGCTGAACGGTGTGGCTTTCACACAGCCGACCGATAATGACGGAGTGAATTTTGGCTCAACAGTCAATGAACTCTACGGAAAGTTTGATATCTATCTCCCTCCGCTCAGCGACCTTTCCACAGATTACTTCGCCAAGGTGGGCATCTTCAAGCCCGGAAACACCAATGCCGGATTCAATGGGGTAGCCATTTCCAAATACAGCAGTTCTTATATCAATCTCAAGGCATTCGTCTGCGGCAGCAGCGATAAAACGGTCACCAACAGGGATGTGCAGTTCAATTTCGGCAGCATACACCATTTCTTCTTCTACTTCAAGGCAAGGGGCGAAAGCAAAGCCGACGGCGAGTATTTCATCTACATGAACGGCATCAAGGTCATGGAGGGCAAAGACAAATGGATTTACATGGACAATGCCTCCAGGCTGGTCATCTATGCCGCATCCGTGGCGGCTCCGATTTCAAACGTTATCCTTTCCGATTCCCCAATCGACATGAGGGAGAGAATTACTCCCGTGCCGCTCGGTACTCCCGTTACGGACATGGTTGACCGTGGGGACGGCACATATCTTGCCGAATCAGCCGGACAGCAGATTTTGCAGACGGTTGATGTGGCATCGCTTATTACGAGCTTTGGCGGTGCATCGCAGGTCACGGGAATTGCCGTGGCGGGAAATCCCGCCTATAGAACAGCCGAGGGACTCACTTCCCTTATTGGGATTTCCAAGGTCAACGGAACGCAGACAGAGCATGGCACAAAGACGCTAAGGACAAGCACTACGGCAGGGGCGATAGATTGTCATGCCGTGGACATAACGCTGTCCGAAATGGTAGGTATGCAGTTGGGGTGGAAAGCCGGGGTGTAGCTGATGGGAGCAATAGTCAAGCCAACCGCATACATCTCTTGGATTCCGCTCGGCAAGATAACGGTCAGTCCGGTGGATGCTTATATCTCATGGCTGCCGATGGGGACATTGTCGGTAACCCCCGGTCTTTGTGCGTCTATCATTCCGGGGAGCCAAAAGACAAAGGCAGACACCTCACGCCGAGTGAGCAAGCCCGTCAATGTTGCTGGAGATACCAAACGGAGAATCAGTATTTCCGTGACCGAAACGGCTGATACGGCAAGAATTGTCGGCAGGACAGAGGAAATCGCCGAAGATGCCTTGAGGAAGGTGACGGCAACGGAATTAGCCGGAGCCGATACCAAACGCAGGACATACATGCCTAATGGTGCTTTTGTTGCACCCCGAGCCTATATCTCATGGATTCCCAAGGGAAAAATATCCGTCAAGCCTACGGATGCATACATCTCTTGGCTCCCAATGGGGACGATAGAGCTAAAGCCAGAGATTTGCGTCGCTTGGCTACCGATGGGAAGAATCTCCCTCCGTCCGCAAATCGCAGCCAGTATTGTTCCACCTTCGGAGTGGCAAGTGACCGTTACGGTTGATGCCCTCCGAAAAGTGGCGAAGTCCAGCGAGATTACTGCCGACACCGATAGGGAATTGAAAAGCACAAATACGGTGACGGCAGACACTCGGCGGGAGATATATTCCAAATTTATCGCCGTAGCCATTGCGGATTTGCTCCGAAAAACTGTGCAGCCCAATATCGTAACGGCAGATACACAGCGGATTATTGGCGGCGAATGGGCTGTTGTCAAAGCCGATACGCAACGCATCACGGGTGCGAATTACTGTGTGGTGCGTGGCGCGGCTTGGCGCGAAGTCAAAAAGACCGAGCAGATTTCCTTTGATACCCTTCGTATTCCCGGAATCGGAACTACCATTCTCGCCGACACATATCTTGTCACGGGCTGCGGCGAACCCGCCACGGCTGACTTGGCTCGAAATGTGGTCAAGCGGGAACTGGTCAAAGCCGATACGTCAATCCGCTACCCGTGGGTGTTGGAATATGTGAATCGAAGCCAGCCCGTGAGAGCCAAGGCAAAGCGACTCAAAGCCACAGCAGCCACTCCCATAACGCAAAATTTCCGTGACCACGGCATCCGCTCTTTCTCGATGGTGTTGGGCGAGTTGACCCTTTCCGATACCTTCCAACTGGAGACGGTTCAGCCCATGAACATTGACGATGAAGTGCAAGGGCAAATTTTTGATTATCACTTCCATTTTCTCGTGGAGGAAACTTCTCAGCGGGACTTAATTCAGACCGTCAAAGGGATGTATTCCAAGGACGCTCTGCTCTATACGGCTATCAATGCCACCGTCAGCGAACTCAATGTATCTTTTTATGCACGGCAAATCGCCACGGCTCTTGGCTTGGAGGTCAATATGGTCTGCGATGATTTTATTCCTTCCCAGAATTTCGAGAACGCCGGGATGACCTATCAGGACATGATTTCGGCTCTTTTCGGTTGGACATCGAAACTTCCCCAGCGGCAAATCAATGTGTTCATTCGCGACAATACCCTCAACATCATTCAGCGGGGCTTGGAAAAGTCCGTGGTGGATATTTCGGACTGGCCGCACAGCCGTCCCACCATCGAGCGGAAACTTGTCCGCTCCATCTGGCACAGCAACAACAACGAAGATCCCGACAATCAAGCTCACAATGAGGAAGATGATGCGCCAGTCCCCTTCACCGGGACGATTTCCCACGAGGATATCAGCTACACCTATGAGGACGGTTATCTGGTACGGGAGAAGAACGAGGACGGCGAGACTTCCTATTCCTACCAGAACGAATACGACCACAAGGGCAATCTTACGGGGAAATATGTCAGCCGGAAGGAAACCCGCAACAAAGACGGCTCCATGAGCGAGGTCGAATATGTGTACGCCGCAACCGCCAATAATATCTACCTGTTCAAGGAACGGGAGCGGAGCAAGGAGGCGAAGGACAATCCGTCCTATATGGGTGAGTGGGATTCGGAGCGGATAACCTATCATGCGCCCATCGGCTATGGTTGGTACGCTACCACGGTCTATGAGGACGGAGAACGGGTGGGAAGTTCCCTCTCCCAAGGTGCTCCCGGCGGCAAGGCCAGCCAATACACCATCGACCAGTCGGCATTAAGCCTCGGCTCCCATTATTACTCGTATTATGAAGAGGACGGAGCCTATGTCCCCTTTTCCTCGCTAATCGACACTGAGTTTCCGGTGGTAGGGGACGAATATCTCTGGATTCTTACCAAGGCAATCGAATGGCTGAACCGCAAGGTGCAGGAGACAGTCACCGTGGAGATACATGCCAATATCCGGGACGGCGTGCCGGATGTGGAACATATCGTGGATTTCACCGAAAGAATCCGCTTCAACGGCAATGAGTATTTTCTGATGTCCAATTCCGTGGAACTGAATCCACGGAGCCTTAAGCAGACAATAAAAATGACGAGGTGGTATTGATGAACGGAGTAGATGGTTTGGCTGATAGCGTCAAGCGGGCAATTCGTAATGTGAAGAAGGGCTACAAAACCAATGCCCAACGAGGGAGGATTGTGGAGAATGATTTGGTAGAATCCGGGACGAATCGGCGAGTGTTCCTCGTGGAGGTCAGCGGCAGCAATCGCCGATATTTCTGCAAGGCGGCTGTGGATGTGGATGTAAGCGTGGGACGGTTGGTTTGGTTTTTGCCAACGGCGGACAAGACCAGTGCCGTCTCCGGCGTTATCGTGGGAGCGTGATGGCATGAAACAAGTCCGAGTAACAGCCGTGAATGGGCGCAAAATCCAAGCCGCCGGGAAATGGCTGACGACCATCGGCAATAGAGCTGTAGCCGTTGGTGATTTAGTCTGGACGGATGGAAAGTGCGTCTATGGACATTCCCCCACAAGCGGAGGTGCACCCACGATAATCGCCGGCAAGCCGGAGGAGGTTCCTCTCCTTATCGGCAATTATGCCTCAATCGAGGGGAAGCGGTATGGGTGCTATTCCACCAAGAAGGGTGTGCAGGTATTTGGCTACGGGCAAAGTCACGATGGCATGATAAACAACAAGAGCCGATTCGCCTTGGTTGACAACGATGAAGATCAGGGCAGATATTGGCGGGATGTCAATATGGACTCCGATGGCACTATTTATCGGATAAGCAGGGGCTACGCTGATTTCTTCAGCGGCTCCGGCATGGTCAATGAGAGAAATGTCGAGATGTTTGTAGGCAGCGGCTGTGTATCTTCTTTCGGTATCCAAAGTTACTTGGAAGATGTGAAAGCAGACGCCAATGCCCGGATTGGCAGTGACAACGATGGTGATTGTGCATCAACGGCCATCAACGGCAAAATTTTCTCTGTCGATGATTATTGGCTTATTGTCCATGCCGTAGGAACGGCGCACAAATACGTCCCATATCCTCCGTTCCTCTCGGACAGTTCATATACTTGCTATATTGTAAGGCGTTGGCTTGTTACTCCCGCAAGCAGTACCCTCATCTATGAGGAAAGCGTGTACTGCTATGGATGGCCGCTCATTTATTGGGAATGGGACTGCGAAATTGATTATTCCCCACCACAGATTCGCGAGGTTCGTTTGCCATTGGGGGATGGCTACTATTACATCCTTGGCGGCAATCCGAATCCGTGCATAACGACTCGCCCGCATAGCGGCGTGGGGGTGTTCTTCCTCGAATATGGCGGCTATACGGCATATGTGTATTCCCCGGAGGACAGGCTGATTGCAATCCTGTCCAAGGAAACCACCGGTCGCTGGATAAGTGCGACCAACAATATTTCCCTGTGCAAATTAAGCAAAGACAAGTACCTCATATCCGTAAAGGACTACGGGCTTTATATGGCACAGGACGGGGTGCTGACATCGCTGGATACATCGCCACATAACTGGCGGCTGTGTCCGCTTAAAAATATAAAATCGTGGAAAAATCAAGTTGAGGTTCAGGAGGGATGATTATATGGACACTTTGCTTGACATCAGATTCTGGTCTGCCGGAGCGGGAGCGGCTCTCGGCGAATATCTCGGTCACTTCGATAGCCTCATGTATGCGCTCGTGGCCTTCATCGTCACGGATTATGTGACGGGAGTCCTCTGCGCCATCGTAGAGAGCAACCTGTCCTCGGCTATCGGCTTCAAGGGCATCTGTCAGAAGGTGTTTATCCTTGCCTTGGTAGGCGTGGCGAATGTCCTCGATGTCCATGTGGTAGGTGGCGGATGCGTCCTGCGCTCGGCGGTGATTTTCTTCTACTGCGCCAACGAAGGCATCTCCATCATTGAGAACGCCGCTCGGATTGGTCTGCCTGTGCCGGAGAAACTGACGGATGTCATGAAGCAACTCAAGAACAAGTGAATAGCAGCTATCCCTTGCCCACTGCGGATTTTTCCGTGGTGGGCTTATTTTTGCGTTGCTCGGCAAGTTCCCTGCCTTCCTTCCCCGTCATATGCTCGATGTCCATTACCAAGACATAAAGCGCATTTGCCAGCTTGCCGATTTCTGTCTCCCGGCTCTCTGCCGTCTCATTTGGTGAGTATTTGTCGGCAAGCAGGTCAAGACCACGGCGTTTTTCGGTATTGTCCTCCACAATGCGGACAGTCCCGAAGGCAATAACGCTGCGGAAATATGTGGTGTATTCCTCCGGCACTACCCTGTCCTGCTCGATGATGCAGAAGGATGCTTTGGGGTTGCGGCGCAGGGCATCCAGCTTGTGACCGCTCTTTGCCACATGGAAGTAGAGCTTGCCGTCATCAAAAGCAAAGGATAGTGGCACGGCATAGGGATAGCCTTCATCTCCCGCCACGGCAAGAACGCCGGAGGTGACTGCCCGCAAGATACGGTGGCACTCATCCACAGGCAACTGCTGGTTCTTTCTTCTCATTTCTCTGAACATGAGTATCACTCCATTCTGTATGAATAGTATAGCACACCCGTTGTGCAACCAAAAATATTTCTGACCGTTAAGTTCTTCCCCTGCCGTGGGCTACCTATGAGAGGAGTATTTTACGCCACCGTGGTGTCCAATCACGGGCGACGAGTCCTCTTACTTTTAGGAAGGGAGGACGATGAGCATGACGGACAAAGAAAAACACGGTATAGCTGAAATGAGAGAACACGGCATGGGATATGCTAAGATTGCGGAATTGATGTCGCTCCCCATAGGCACAGTCAAATCTTATTGCATCAGGAATAAGCTGACATCCAAGTCAAACCAACTGTCCTGTCTTGCGTGTGGTCAGCCGATCACTCAGCCGAAGGGACGGAAAGTAAAGAAGTTCTGCTCTGATGCTTGCCGCATGAAATGGTGGAATCATCACACGGAGCTTATGAAAGATAATGCCGTATGCTCCCACTGTGGAAAATCTTTTCACGGCAGGGCTGGCAGAAAGTATTGCTCCCATGACTGCTATATTGCAGAAAGGTTTGGTGAAGCTTGTGTCCCATGAGATGTTGAAAAAAGAAGCCATCTACCAAGCCTCCATGCAAATGTTCCGCTCCCTGCTCGAAAATGGAGCTATCACACGAGAAGATTATGCCGAGGCTGAACGACTGATGCGTGAAAAATATAAGCCCGTATTAGGGACATTATTTTCGGACATAGCGTTGACTTAATACGGATTTAGAGCCATATATGGTAGGAATAGAAAGGAGGCCATCACCATGCGAAAGATTGAGAAAATCGAGCCGATCATTCCACAGATAGTACGAAAAAAACGAGTGGCGGCGTATGCTCGTGTTTCGATGGAAACTGACAGGCTTAACCACTCCCTATCGGCTCAAATCAGTTATTACAGCGAGTTGATACAAAAGAATCCAGAATGGGAATATGCCGGAGTGTACGCCGACAGTTTCATTTCCGGCACAAGCATCGACAAACGGGCAGAATTCCAGAGGATGATTGCCGATTGCGAGTCAGGGAATATTGACATAATTTTGACGAAAAGTATTTCGAGGTTCGCAAGAAACACAGTAGATTTGCTCACCACTGTGCGTAGATTAAAAGGCATTGGTGTGGAAGTGAGATTCGAGAAAGAGAATATCAATTCCCTTTCCTCATCCGGCGAGATTTTATTATCGGTGCTTGCCAGTTTTGCCCAAGAAGAAAGTGTCAATATCTCCAACAATGTGAAATGGAGAATTAAAAAGCAGTTTGAGCAAGGCATACCCAATGGGCATTTTCGGATTTACGGCTACCGCTGGGAAGGCGATGAATTGGTAATCGTCCCGGAAGAAGCCGCTATCGTGAAGCGTATTTTTCAAAACTTCCTCGATGGGAAGTCACGATTGGAAACGGAACGCGAATTTGCCGCCGAGGGTATAACTACACGGGATGGCTACCGTTGGGTGGACTCGAACATCAAACTGATACTGACAAATGTCAACTATACGGGGAATATGCTCCTGCAAAAGGAATATATCGAGAGTCCGCTTACGCACAAGCGGAAAAAGAACCGGGGAGAGCTTGCACAGTATTGGGTGGAAAATACCCACGAGCCGATTATTGACAAAGCCACTTTTGACTACGTGCAGGAAGAAATAGCACGGCGCAGGGAACTCGGACCCTTTGCCAACAAATCCCTCAATACATCTTGCTTTACGGGAAAAATCAAGTGTCCTTCTTGCCATATAAGCTATATGCACAATTTGCGTAGGGACAAGGGATTTCAGGAATTTTGGAATTGCGGCTCGAACAAAAAGAAGGGTGGGCATTGTGACATCGGCGGTACGATTAACCATAAGAACCTGAAGAAAGCCTGTGCAGAGATTATGGAGCTGGATGAATTTGACGAGACGGCTTTCCTTGCGAGTGTGGATTTTATCAATGTCCCTCAAAAATATGTCCTAGAATTCCATATGAAGGACGGACGCATCATTACGAAGGATTGTCCTAACACCGGACATCAGGATTGTTGGACGGCAGAATACCGAGCAATCACCTCGGCAAAACGCAAACAGAATCCAACCTGCAGAAAATCTTCCGTTATGACGGGCAGAATAAAATGCGTCCATTGTGGATGTAATTTCCGCAATCAGATAAGCAAAACAAGCGGAGCGGACGGCACAAAACGTCATCATTGGCGGTGTGCCGAGCATAACGGTTGCAATACTGTGGGACTTCGTGATGACCTTTTACGGAACATGGTAGCCGATGTTCTCGAAATAACCGAATTTGATGAAGCCATGTTTAACGAGCAGATAGACCACATCGACGTGCTTTCAGCATCGGAGATAGTGTTTTGCCTCAAAGACGGCAGGACGGTCAGCCGCACATGGGAAAAGCCCAAGCGTGTCGGTAAGCCGTGGACAGAGGAACAGAGAGCAAAATTTAAGGAGTCTATCAAGGCATCATACACGCCGGAAAGACGAAAGGCAATGAGCGAACAAATGAAGCAAATCAGAAAGGAGCGTGGCACGTCATGGCGCAAAAAACGATAACCACAATCCCTGCAACCATCAGCAAGTTCACGGCGGCTCCCATAGACATCAAAGCCAAGCGGAAGGTAGCGGGATATGCTCGTGTTTCCACCGACCATGAAGACCAAGTATCAAGCTATGCTGCCCAAGTGGATTATTACACGAAATACATCAAGGGTCGGGAAGATTGGGAGTTTGCCGGAATGTACACAGATGAAGGCGTGACAGGGACATCGACCAAAAAACGAGAGGGATTTACCCGCATGGTGAAGGACGCATTGGACGGAAAAATCCAACTTATCATCACGAAATCGGTTAGCCGTTTCGCACGAAACACAGTAGATTGCCTCACTACCATACGGGAATTAAAGGCGCACGGCGTGGAGGTCTATTTTGAAAAAGAGGGAATTTGGACGCTGGATAGCGCCGGGGAACTCCTCATCACCGTCCTTTCGTCAATCAGCCAAGAAGAAGCAAGGAGCATTTCGGAGAATACCACTTGGGGGCACAGAAAAAGATTTGCCGATGGAAAAGTAAGCGTCCCCTTCAGTCACTTTCTTGGATACGATCGCGGCGAGGACGGAAATCTGGTGATAAACCCGGAGCAAGCAAAAACGGTAAAACTCATCTACAAGTTGTTTCTTTCGGGACTTTCCTATGTGGCGATTGCAAGAAAACTCATGGAACGGGGCATCAAATCCCCCACAGGCAGGGACAAATGGTACGCAAAAACCGTCCGGAGCATTTTGACCAGCGAGAAGATGAAGGGCGATGCCTTGCTCCAGAAAAGGTTCACCGTGGATTTCCTCACAAAAAAGCAGAAAAAGAATGAAGGGGAAATACCACAATACTATGTGACGGGCAACCATGAGGCCATCATCGATCCCGCCACATTCGACCTTGTCCAAGCTGAGATTGAGCGGAGAAGTAACGGTAAACGCTACAGCGGTGTGACCATCTTCTCCAATCGCATCAAGTGCGGCGAATGCGGACATTGGTTTGGGACAAAGGTTTGGCATTCCACCGACCGCTACCGACGGGTAGTGTACCAATGCAATCAGAAGTTTGACAGAAAATGCTCCACTCCCCATCTGGTAGAGGAAGAAATCAAGATGGTCTTTGTCAAAGCTGTCAATGAGCTACTGGTAAGCAAGGATGCCCTGCTGGAAAACCTGCAGATGGTGTTGGAACGGATTTGCGGCACGGCAGACCTTGAAACCGAGAGCAAGCGGCTTATGGGCGAGATGCAGATGCTGGCTGACACAGTGCAGAACTGCATCAACGAGAATGCCCGTATCGCTCAAGACCAGACGGACTACCAAAGGCGTTATGACGAACTGGTCAGCCGCTATGACGTAGTCAAAGGGAAATACGACAAGGTATGCAAGGCAATAACGGAGCGACGCACTAAGGCTGAAACGCTGGATGGCTTTGCCAAGGCTATCAAGGCACAGGAGGCTGCGGTGACGGAGTTCGATGAAGGGCTATGGGGAATATTGGCAGATTTTATGACCGTCTACAGCAAGAACGACATCGGCGTGACATTCAAGGACGGCACGGAAATTCATATACGGTAAGGACTGGCGCGGGGCTATGGTCTCGCGTCATTTTTTTTGAAATTAGCAGGAATGACGAGTTTCCCTGTAGAAGTACATATGGTTAAGATGGGGGGGAGTTTGCCGTGATAGTGAGTGCCAGCCGCCGGACGGACATCCCGGCATTCTACTTCGACTGGTTCTGCCGTCGACTGCGAGAAGGGTTCGTGGATGTGGTCAATCCCTTCAACCGCAAACAGGTGAGCCGCATTTCTTTGGAGCCGGATGCTGTGGATTGCATCGTGTTCTGGACGAAAGACCCTGCTCCAATGCTCGGAAAACTGGACGAACTGTCTGACTACTCCTATTATGTGCAGATATCCATTACCCCCTATGACATGGACATAGAAATAAACCTTCGTCCCAAGAGTGACATCATCAAGACGGTACAGGACTTGTCAATGCGCATCGGCAGAGAGCGTGTGGTATGGCGGTATGACCCCATTCTCCTGAACGACCGATACCGTATCGGCAGCCACATGGCGTGGTTCGAGCAGACAAGCAAGGTGCTCGCGCCATACGTAGAGCGGTGCGTCATCAGCTTCATCGACCTATACGCCAAGGCAAAGAAGAACACGCAGGGGCTTAACCTCCGCGAACTCTCCGATGATGAGATGCACGAGCTGGCAGCAGGGCTATCCCGGATAGCCAGGGAGAGCGGCATTACGCTCCAAACTTGCTCCGAGGAAATCGACCTTGGGCGATATGGCATAAACTACGGAGCCTGCATTGACGGGAAGCTTATCGAGCGTATCACGGGAAAGCCGGTCAATGTCGGCAAATCGAAAAGCCAGCGTCCTTTGTGTAACTGCGTGGAGAGCTTCGATATCGGAGCCTATGACACTTGCATCCACGGCTGCCGATACTGCTATGCCAATGTCAGTGCAGAAAAGGCTGGGCAGGGATTTGAGGGGCATTGTGCAGCGTCATCGGTTCTGACGGGGACTTTGTTTGGGGACGAACACATCACGGTGCATAGAACCAAATAAAAGAGAAATAGGAGAATGCCCATGCAAGGGATGAATGTATTCTGGCCTGTATACAAGAACTTGGAGCAAGAGGTATTAAATCTGGCCAAATATATTATTTTCAACGATGATCAACTCAATGTTTACTCGTTAGCTATAGCAGATTTGATTATTCGTGCCTCTATAGACGTAGAATCAATTTCAAAAGAACTATATTACCGAATCGGTGGGGAAAAGAATGTAGTAGACCGTGACGGAAATAAAAGAGATTTGTACTTCGATACAGATTGTATCGAGATGTTAAAAGATAAATGGCAAATTGATAAAAAGAGAATATCCCTAGCTACTCCTCATTTCTTTTTTGAAAAAGAAGCGCATAAATCTTTCGCTCCACTACATAAGGCTAACAGGCGTGGTGATAGCGGATGTAAGTGGAAACGTGCTTATCAGGCATTGAAACATGACAGGATAAATTCGCTTAAGAAGGCTACTATAGAGAATTTGATTTCTGTTATGGGCGCGTTGTATATTTTGAATGTTTACTACAAAGAAGAAACCTTATCTCTAACAGAAACCGATGTCTTCGATAATCGATTGGGTTCAGAAATATTTTCGGTAGCTTATTCCAAACAATCGGGTTTTAGTTTTTCTTTGGAAATGGATGATAAAAACATAAATTTTCCCGAGGGTAATGATATAGCTGAATCCATCTATATAATTACGTATGATTTTGCATCAATAAAGTCTATCCACGCAAATTATATAAAGGATGTACAAGAATCTATACAACGTTTTTGTCATTCTTCAGAGATTATGGCATATTTAAAAGAACATCCACAAGAAAAACCTATAAGTATGAATGAAATATGCATGAAAGCCGGTGGGGTAGAATTTCTAAAACGCTTCATGGCATTTCACAATACTGGGCGTGCTATCATGTCAGCGAAGTACGAGGCAAAATTGAACACAAATGAACCAATACATCCTAAAATTTCTTTGAATGATTTGAGTCAACAGCAACTTGTTGATTTTCTAAAAGCATATGAAAATTTTAACCAATATCAAAAACAGATAAACCATTGATACTGCCTTTTACAAGGGAGCGGTTTCAATCGAACATTAAAGAGAGTTTTCAAAAGCAATGACTGATGAGAGGACAATATGAACAATCCCAGTACTGATAAGGCTTTACGATACTCGCAAACGATATGCAACCCCTGCTTTCTCGCTGGGCGAAATTTGAAACCCCGCAAACGGTCAAAATTTGGGTCATTGTGTGATTGTATCATTTTCATTTCCCTTTTGGACCAGGCCTGCGGCACGGGCGGTATGCTTTCCACTTCCTACAACTGGATCAAGCGCTTCAATAACACGGCAGAGGTCAAGCTCTTCGGCCAGGAAATCAATCCGGAGTCCTACGCCATGTGTGTGGCAGAAATGCTGATTAAAGGCGAGGATGCTGATAAAGTCCAGCATGTGGATACCATGAAAACCGACAGCTTCCCCAACCAGAAAATGCGGTTTGTCATCGAAAATCCCCCCTTCGGGCAGGCCTGGGGCGGCAAAGACGCTTCCGAAGGTGTTGAAACTGCCGTCAAAGATGAATTTGCCAAAACTTATAGCCGCTTTATGGCTGGCTTACCGGGCACTGGCGATATGCAGCTGTTATTCATGCAGTCTGCCATCGACAAGATGGACGATACCAACGGCCGGGCAGCTATTATCGAAAACGGCAGCCCTCTCTTTGCTGGCGGCACCGCCTCCGGTGAAAGCCAGATTCGCCGCTATATGTTAAAAGAGGACCTGGTTGAGGCCATTGTCGCCCTGCCCACCGACCTTTTCTACAATACCGGCATCGCCACCTATATTTGGATTCTCTCCAAGAACAAGCGGGCAGAACGCGAAGGGAAAGTCCAGCTTATTGACGCCACCCAGCTTTATCATGGCCTGCGCAAGTCCCTGGGCAAGAAGCGCAACGAAATCACCGCCGAGGATCGGGAGGCCATTGTGAAGCTCTATGCAGACTTCAAGGAAAACGAAAACAGCAAGATTTTCCGCAATACGGAGTTCATGTACCGGGAATATGCCGTCATGCAGCCTCTCCAGCGCAGCTATGCCATTAACGAGGAACGCATCGAAAATATGCTGGCCAAAGGCGCCTTAAACGGCATATACGACGAAGCCAAGATCGCTGAATTGCAGGTCAAGGAAGAGCTAACGAGAAAAGAAAGGGATAAACTGGAGGACATGGAAGCCGGCCAGTCCCTTTATGAGGCAATTCTTTCCACCCTACGGAGCGTCATGTCGGATAAGATTTACCTGTCACCGAAAGAATTTGAACCAATCCTCAAAGAGGTCTTAAAGCCACATGCCCTAGAATTAGACATTCACAATACCCTATTCCACAAGATTATGGACGGCCTGTCCCTGATGGATAAAACGGCAGAAATCCAGCGTGACCGCAAAGGAAATATCATCTACGACAGGGAAACCAAAGACACGGAGATTGTCCCCTTCGAGGAAAGCATTGAGGACTACATGGCACGCGAAGTCCTCCCCCATATCCCCGATGCAAAAGCCTTCTTTGAGGAAGATTTGAGCAAGAAGAAGCCCGTGATCAAAACCGGTGCCGAGATTCCTTTCACCCGCTACTTCTATAAATATGTGCCCCCAAAAGCCAGCGACGAACTGGCAAAAGAGTTCCTGACCCTCGATAAAAACGTCAACGAACGCATAGCAAAACTCTTTGGAGGCGCATTATGAGAGGAATGAAAGACAGTGGGATTGAGTGGATTGGGGAAATTCCTCAAACGTGGACAATAAAAAGAATGCTCTATTGTCTTGATAGTGTCGTTGATTATCGAGGAAAGACCCCAGAAAAAGTTGATGATGGTATTCTTCTTGTTACCGCTAAGAATATCAAAGACGGAAAAATCAATTATGAAATATCCCGTGAGTACGTTAGAGAAGAATTATACGATGAAATAATGCATCGTGGTAAACTAAAAATTGGCGATGTACTATTTACCACAGAAGCTCCATTAGGAGAAGTAGCAAATGTTGACTCAACAGAATTTGCTCTAGCGCAACGCGTAATAAAATTTCGTGCCAATGCTAAAATACTGGACAATTACTATTTGAAATATTGTTTGATGGCCCCAAACACACAACAGTTTTTACAAATGCTCTCCTCAGGCTCAACAGCTACAGGTATAAAAGCCAGCAAACTGCCATTAATAAAAATTCCCTTGCCAGATATTTACACTCAAAAAAAAATTGCCTCTCTATTAAACGATGAATGCTCAAATATTGACAGAATATCTTCAGATATTCTGCATCAAATCGAACTTCTCCAAGAATATAAGCAATCAGTTATCACTGAGGCAGTTACCAAAGGGCTGGATAAAAATGTGGCTATGAAAGATACGGAATCAACGTATTGGAAAGCTATTCCTCAAAATTGGAAGTTGGTAGATATAAAATGATGTCGGGGTCAAAAGCCCATATTCCTAGCGACATCTGAGAAAAAATGCGGTATAATAGCAGTAAGGAAAAACACCGCAGGAG
>CACYDT010000031.1 GCA_902773295.1 uncultured Veillonellaceae bacterium
ACCTAAAGGACGGGGTTTTACGGCGGATTTGATAATTTTCCTTGGATATGCAATGAGTGCGGCAGGTGCTTTCGCTCACCGGATGAGGGGCGTATCGTGCTCAACGGAAGGACATTCTTGATCTTTTCCCTGGTATTCGTCCTGGCCATGAATCTCTGGGGGACAGGAAGAGGGAAGAAAAAATGAAGGGATTTGCTCCTTCTGCTTCCCATATCCATGTATACATAAAAATATAATTGACAAGCATAGTATATATAATTACAATGAATATTGTCGCAGAAAATATGAACGTCCAAAGGAGGGCAAATACCATGATGGCACTTAATTTCCGCGAGGATAAGCACAAGAAAATGCTCATTGCCCGCACGAAGCGATGCACTGTGCGACTTGGCGATATCAGCGCACAATTTCCGGAGAGCTCCATTGTCTGGATTACCACGGGGAAGCCGGGGGAGCAGAAACAGAAGCTCTACACCGCATTCCTGGACAAGGTTCGCGTGAAGACCATGGGTACGCTCACGTCCAAGGATCTCGATGTCCAGAACCCGGAAATCAATTCCCGGGAAGAGCTCATCGAGGACTTCGAGCGCATTTACAAGCGGCGCATCCTCATGGAGGACACGGTGACCGTGATATATTTTACGGAAGTAATTGGATTGTAAGGGGAAATCCCTCTGAAAGGAAGAGATAGCTATGTGCAGAATCGGTTCGATCAAAAGCAAGGTTCCGATCCAGCCATCCATGGCGCTCAAGCTCATGCTGCCGCAGCAGGAGGGGCACGATAATTCCGGCTTTGCCATGGTGATGCAGGATCTTTACGGCATTTTCTCGGGGAACAAGGACAAGCCGCTCCTGTCCATGGCATGCACCCAGAAGGGCGCACAGATCGTGGAGAACTACATGGACAGCCACAACTTCGTGCAGATTGCGGAATGGATTCCCGTTCCCGATAAGCGCCCCGGCCTGGATATCCAGGCCATGCCCTATTATATCTTCCGCAACTATGACTACCCGGAAGATGCGGCCAATATGACAGATAGGGAGAAGGAAGACCTTCTGCTGGATACCCGTCTGGCTCTTCGGAAACTGTTGGACGAGAGCGGGCAGGGATATGTCTACTCCTTCTGGCCGGATGTATTGACGCTCAAGGAAATCGGCGATCCCAGGGATATCGCCACCTATTTCCATCTCTGGGATGACAACGGCTGCCTCGTGGCGAAGTCCATCGTGGTGCAATGCCGCCAGAACACGAACTATGCCATTGTCCGCTATGCGGCGCACCCGTTTTTCCTGCAGGGATATACCCTCTGCGCCAACGGCGAGAATACCTTCTACACGAAGAACAAGGAATTCCAGAAATCATTGCATCGCGGGTATATCGGCTTCGAGTCGGATTCCCAGTGCTTCCTGAACACGCTTCATTATGTCCATCATGAATTGCAGTGGCCTCTGGGCTACTACAAGCATGTGATTACGCCCCTGCCTTTCGAGGAAATCGACAAGCGCGAGGATCGCGAGGTTCTGACAGGAATCCGCCAGTCCCTTGCACATCTCGAAATCAACGGGCCGAACACGGTCATCGGCGTTCTTCCGGACTGCCGCATGGTGACCTGCTGCGATTCCAAGAAGCTTCGTCCTGTGGTGGTGGGGCGTGACGAGAACATGGTGGCGATTTCCTCGGAAGTCTGCGGTATCAACGAGATATTGCCTGACCGCGACATGACTCAGGACATCTACCCCGATGAGAGGGAGATTGTCGTCATCGATAACAATCTGGAGGTGACGAGATGGAAGCAGTAATGACACAGGATGTGGGGGTCAATGACCTTCCCTGGAAAATCGAATACGATGAGAATCGCTGCACCATGTGCGGCAGCTGTGTGGCGAGCTGCTCCTTCAAGGCCATCAAAGCGGGGGTGCGCAGGAAATCCGTGACCCGTGCCGAGGGAGGCCAGCCAAAGCCCATCCATGAGCATGAGGCGATTCCCGTCATCAAGCAGGTCGCAAGCCTCACGGACTTTTGCCGTGGCTGCGGCATGTGCGAGAAGGTCTGTCCCAACAATGCGATTCGCCCGGTGCGGAATCCCGATACGAGGAAGACGCTTCTCTCCCGCGACAATGGTCCCATCAAGCGTGGCGGGCGCACGAATCTCAACGCCCAGCGTACGTTGGACAGCATTGTTGTGGGGCGCATCTCTCAGATGACAGACCCTTCCCTGGATTCTGTCCGCCATACATTTGATATCCGCGCTCCCTTCGGGCGGGTTCTGTCCTCCAAAGAGCTTCCCTTCCAGGTGGTGGATGGGAAGCTGGTCAAGAAGGGGCACACTCCGCCCGTGAACTGGATCTATCCTCTGGTCTTTTCCGATATGTCCATCGGCGCCCTTTCCACCCGCGCATGGGAGGCTGTGGCTCTGGCAGTGGCGTATCTCAATGAGAAATGCGGGTTGCCGGTCCGCATGAGCTCCGGCGAGGGCGGCATGCCGGCGAAGCTCCTGCAATCGGACTATTTGAAGTATTTTATCATCCAGATTGCCTCCGGGCATTTCGGCTGGAACCGCATCATCAAGGCGATTCCCCACATGGTGACGGATCCCGGCGGGATTCTCATCAAGATTGGCCAGGGAGCAAAGCCGGGGGACGGCGGCCTTTTGCCCAGCGCGAAGGTGGCGGAGCACATCCAGGCCATCCGCGGCGTCCCGAAGGCGACGCTTTCCTCGCCTCCGAATCATCAGGGGCTTTATTCCATCGAGGAAAGCGTGCAGAAGATGCATCTTTCCATGAACGCGGCCTTTGGCTTCCGCGTACCCGTTGCCATCAAGTGCGCCGCTTCCTCCACGTCGGTTTCCGTCTACAACAACCTCCTGCGCGATCCCTACAAGATCTGCGGCGGTTTCTTCATTGACGGCATACAGGGCGGCACGGGCGCGGCCAATGAGGTCTCCCTTGACCATACGGGGCATCCCGTGGTATCGAAGATCCGCGATTGCTATCTGGCGGCAGTGGCGCAGGGCCTTCAGGGGCAGATTCCCCTTTATGGCGGCGGCGGCATCGGCATGACAGGCAATGCGGCGGCGGATGCTTTCAAGATGATGTGCCTGGGCGCCAACGGTGTCTTTGTGGGCAAGGTGCTGATCCAGCTTCTCGGCTGTGTCGGGAATGAGCAGGGACGCTGCAACGCCTGCAACACGGGCAAGTGCCCCACCGGTATTTGCACCCAGGATCCTCGTCTCGTGAAGCGCCTTGATATCGACCGTGGTGCACAGAAAATCGTGGACTATGTGCTGGCCTTTGATGCCGAGCTCAGGAAACTCATGGCACCCATTGGCAACAGCTCCCTGCCCATCGGCCGGAGCGATGCATTGGTATCCACGGACAAGGCCGTGGCGGACAAGCTGGGCCTGCAGTATGTGTGCTAGGAGGAAGATTTATGTTTAAAATAGATACGATGAATGGGCATGAACGCATGTCCACGCAAGACCTCCTGCTTGCCATCGGCGATGCCGTGAAAGCCGGCGAGACGGAGTTCGAGATTGCGGCTTCGGGCCAGCATGATATCGGCGGCCCCCTCTGGCATCCTGAAGGAAAGAAGCTGTTCTTCCATGTGATGAACGCAGGGCAGCGCGTCGGATCCATGTGCCTGCCGAACACCGAGATTCTGGTAGATGAGTCTGCCTCTGCAGATGTGGGCTGGCTCAATTCCGGCGGTATGATCACTGTGCGGGGGGATGCCGGGGATACGGCAGGGCATTGTTCCTCCGGCGGCAAAATCTTCATTGGGGGACGGGCGGGAACCCGTACCGGCTCCCTCATGAAGCACGATCCTCTCTATGAGGAGCCGGAACTCTGGGTGCTCAAGAACGTGGGGTCTTTCTCCTTCGAGTTCATGGGCGGCGGACGTGCAGTCGTCTGTGGTTATGACTCGGAAATGTTCCGCTCCGTCCTCGGCGAGCGCGCCTGCATCGGCATGGTGGGCGGCTTGGTCTATGTGCGCGGCCCCATCTCCGATCTTCCGGCGGATATCCGCTGCCTGGAGCTTGCAGAGGAGGACATTGCCTTCCTGGACGGCGGCATGGGAGAATTCCTGGAAAAGATTGGGAGGCCGGAGTTGCGGGAAGAGCTTTCTCAATGGGGGGACTGGAAGAAGCTCCGCCCTCTGACCTTTGAAGAGAAGCAGAACAAGACTCCTCCGAACATGCAGGCATTTCGGAAAAATGACTGGATCAAGGGCGGTCTTTTCTCGGATGTTGCGAAGGATGATTTGCTCGTCCATTCCACGGTCACGACCGGGCTGTACCGCTTGCGGGTTCCTCGCTGGGACAATGCGAAATATGCGGCTCCTTGCGAATTCAGCTGTCCCACGGGCATACCGACCCAAAGACGCTATGCCCTGATCCGTGACGGCAGGGAGGACGAGGCTTTCCGGCTGGAACTGGAATATACGCCTTTCCCCGGTTCCGTCTGCGGGTCCGTCTGTCCGAATCCCTGCATGGAGGCCTGTACGCGGGGCAGCATTGACGAGCCGATCCAGATTGGCGCCCTCGGATATCGCAGCGCATTCCTGCCCGTGGCTCCTCCCACAACGAAAACCGGCAAGAGAATCGGCATCATCGGCGGCGGTGTCTGCGGCCTCTCCGCAGCATGGCAGCTTGCCCGCAAGGGGCATGAGGTCACGGTCTATGATGATGCGGAGCATATCGGCGGCAAGCTGGAGCAGGTCATTCCCAGGGGCAGGCTCTCCCATGAGCTGCTGGAAGCAGAGCTCAAACGCATTGAGGGCCTCGGTGTCAAATTCGTGTCATCCTGCAGGGTGGACCGCGGGAAGTTCGAGGCCATCCGCGGAGAAAATGATGCTGTCATCGTGGCCACGGGCGGCACGAAGTCCCGTGTGTTCCCTTGGGAGGGTGCAGAGAACCTCACCATGGGGCTGGAATACCTCAAGGCAATCAACCGCGGGGAGAAGCCCGCGACCGGGAAGCGGGTTGTGGTCATTGGCGCAGGCAACAGCGGCATGGATACCTGCCGCGGCGCGTACGAGATGGGGGCAGAGTCTGTCATTGCCGTGGATGTGCAGAAGCCGGCGGCATTCCAAGAGGAAATCGAGTATATTGAGGGTCTTGGCGGGAAGATCATCTGGCCCTTTATGACCCAGAAAATTACGAAGGAAGGCATCTATTCCCAGGATGGCACTTTCCTGCCGGCAGATCAGGTCATCGTGTCCATCGGCGAGGAACCCGTGCTGGATTTCCTGCCGGAGGATGCGGGCATCCAGAAGTTCCGCGGAAGCTGGCTGGTACCGAAGGAGGACAAGTCTATCCTGCCGGGAGTCTTCGCCGCAGGCGATACGATCAAGCCGGGCCGTCTCACGGATGCCATCGGCGACGGGCGCAAGGCCGCTTGGTTTGTCGATCGTTATGTCATGGGAGAAGAGCCGGCTCCTTTCCCGGAGAAGGAGAAGGTTCCCGCAGAGAGGCTTTCCAAGGAGTAT
The DNA here is from genome assembly GCA_902773295.1 of uncultured Veillonellaceae bacterium. GTDB lineage: Bacteria > Bacillota > Negativicutes > Selenomonadales > Selenomonadaceae > UBA3796. The sequence continues at coordinate 5,489 of CACYDT010000031.1, forward strand.
TTCGATAAGTGCCACCACTGCGACCTGGGGGAAGCTGTGGACGATCAGACCCGCTGCGTGAGCTGCGGTACCTGCCGTGATTGCAGGATGTGCCTGGAATCCTGCCCCGAGAAAGCCATCACGCGCATGGAGAAGGAAGACGGAACTTGGGAATACGTCTCCGATCCGAACCGCTGCATCGGCTGCGGCATCTGTGCCGGTGTCTGCCCCTGCGGCGTATGGACCATCATGGACAACCCGGAGCCGATCCGGATGTACAGCACGGGAGGAAAGATTTGAAGCTTCGGGGCTTTGGCAGGATGTTTTTTGGATAGAAGTATAGAGGCAAGCAATGAGACCGGCATCATGCCGGTCTTTTTGTATTGTATGGTGGAAGATGCTATGGGGTTTTCGCTGACAAAGACTGTGAATATCCTGCGGCGCCTGCAGGATGAAGGGAAGATTGTCCGTTTGGGCAAAGGGAAGGCCTGTCGGTATGGTGTGAGTGTTTCCACAGCCAACGGAATGCAGTTATTGACAAACAAACCACAGTATCGTATCATCAAAGGGAAAATTTTCGCGTAGCTGGAAGGGAACAATCGTAAATGAAAACGGAAACCTGGAAAACAGCAGAAGTTGCCTTTTTGGCTACCTTGATGGTCATTATAGGAGTTTTCGCCCTGAGCGTATGGAAAGTCAGTGCCTTCAACCATGTCCAGCATTATGAAACCATATCGGGGGCGGAACTTTTTTCTTCGGAAAATTCTCAACCCCAAGGGGTCTCTGTAAAGATCATTCCAAGAAGCTCTACATGGACCAAGCTTTTCGATATTCGTCACGAAGGCCTCACAGAGCATAACTATCGGGCTTATATCTATGATTTTAACGTTTCAAATAATACAAGGGATGAGGTATCGAATTTTTCGTACAAGCTGACCTTTGACCGGGATGTGTTTCTGTTGTCCGCATGGAACGGGGCGGTAGAGGTACATCAAAAGATTGCCGGCGGGGAAATTGTTGAAATCATTCCCGATCTCCGTGAATTCGTTTCGGGAGATTACTCACTCAGGACGGTCACCTTTGACGGAGAAACACTGATATATATGAAGGCCGGGGAGTCTGTTGTATATATTCCCAGTTCCAGCAGGAATGCGATGGAAGTTCCAATCAGGCCTCATGAGGGGACTATGCCGGGTTTCATCATGTATACGGAAATCGGAAAAAGCATAGAGGGATCATCCTTAGAGCTGGAATATACCTTTCATAAGCCGCTGAACCGGGAGCCGTTATTCTGGGTGGCGGTGTCTGGTCTGTCGGTTTGGTTTGTTGCCCTTGTCATTTTTGTCATCACTTCAGCGCAAATCAAAAAATACAAGGAACGCCATGAACGGGACAATAAAATCATCAATGAGTCCATTGAGACCTTCACAGGGTTCATTGACGCAAAAGATTCCTATACCAATGGCCATTCCAAACGTGTTGCTGTGTATACAAGACAGATTGCGGCGGAACTGGGATATGAGGGAGAGGAACTTGACCATATCTATTACATCGCGCTCCTGCATGATTGCGGAAAAATCGGGGTTCCTGACAAGATTCTTGGAAAGCCTCACAGGCTGAACGATGAGGAATATGAAATCATAAAAAGGCATACGATATGCGGCAGCGAGATTTTGAGCAGCTTCAAGAGCCTTGCGAGCGCGGGCGAGGGAGCGCTTTACCATCATGAGCGATACGATGGGAACGGCTATCCGAACGGGACAGCCGGCGAGGATATCCCCTTCATCGCACGGATTATCTGTGTTGCGGATGCCTTCGATGCAATGAATACGAATCGTGTGTACAGGGAAAAACTGACGAAAGAGAGCATCATGAACGAAATCGAGAAGAACAAGGGACAGCAGTTCGATCCGGAAATTGCAGACGTTATGCTCCGCCTTTTGAGGGAGAACAAAATCGATATGGATATAGTAAATAAATATAATCAAACTATTTAAAATTATTTAAAACAATGTTATAATGAACTTAGCGAACCTACGAGGACTGTA
>CACYDT010000032.1 GCA_902773295.1 uncultured Veillonellaceae bacterium
GGCTTGTCGTGAGTAGTTAACGAACAACAAAATTTATAAAAATATTTAACATTGTTTGTTAAGTTTGATTATAAATACAGCATAGAAGTGAGGAGTGCAGCTCATGAAGAAAATCGGTTTTATCGGTACAGGGATTATGGGGGCAGCCATGGCTGGCCATCTCCTGGATGCGGGGTTTGAGGTGAGTGTCTTCAACAGGACGAAGGAAAAGGCAGAGGCGCTTGTCAGGCGGGGAGCGAAGTGGTGCGGATCGCCGGGAGAATGCGCCTCGGGGCAGGATGTTGTCATCACCATTGTAGGATACCCCAAGGATGTGGAGCAGGTGTACCTGGGAAAGGACGGCATCCTCGACTGTGCGGGGGAAGGCGCCTATGTGGTTGATATGACGACTTCTTCGCCGATTTTGGCAGAGACGATCTATGCCGCAGCGAAGGAGAGGGGCATCCATGCAGTGGATGCCCCCGTTACGGGCGGCGATACGGGGGCGAGGAATGCGACCCTTTCCATTCTTGCAGGCGGTGATGAGGCGGATTTCGAGGCACTGCGGCCTGTGTTCAGCGCCATGGGGAAGAATCTCGTCTACATGGGCAGCGCAGGTGCCGGGCAGAAGGCGAAGGCATGCAACCAGATCGCCATTGCAGGTGCTCTGGCGGGAGCCTGTGAGGCATACGCCTATGCGAAGGCATCGGGCATCGATGTGGAGAAGGTATATGCGGCCATTTCCCAGGGCGCAGCAGGGGGATTCCAGATGACGAATGTCGTGCGGCGCGGGCTCGACGGCGATTTCCGTCCGGGGTTCATGCTCAAGCATTTCGGCAAGGACCTCGCCATCGGCACGGAGACAGCATCCGCCTATGGGACGGCTCTTCCCGTATTGGGCATGGTGCTTCATGAGGTGCGGCAGATGGAGAAGAAGGGGGAAGGCAACGAAGGGACCCAGGCTCTTCTGCGGTATTATGGCGTGATGTGAGAATGGAGGCGCATGGATGCTTTCGCTTTCCCATGCGCCCGGCAAGATTCCAACATCCAAGCAGTCAATCGAGGGCAAGCTCGCTTTCATGTTCCTGCATTCCTTTGATGCAGCATTCCATGACAGTGCCCGCATCCAGGCCGAGCATATCGAACCCTCTCTGGATGAGGTCGCGGTTGCATTTGGCAGCGAAGCGCTTGTCCTTGAATTTCTTTTTCAGGCTCTTCACGCTCATGTCCTTCATCCGTTCGGGACGCATGAGCGCATAGGCATGGACGATGCCTGTGAGCTCGTCTACGGTGAAGAGGCTTTTGGCAATATCCGTGGTGGGTTCCACTTCTTCTGTGACGATGCCATAGCCATGTGCGAGGATGGTCCGGATATCTTCTTCGTCAATGCCTTCCGGTGCGAGGAGTTCTCGTACATGCCGGCAGTGTTCCTGGGGGAATTTCTCGTAGTCCACATCGTGGAGCCAGCCAATGGCTTCCCAGTGCTCCTTGTCCCCATGGAACAGTTCCGACATGGCACCCATGGCAGCGCTTACGGCAGCGGCATGAGTGAAAAGATGCGGCTCGGTGGTGTGTTTTGCAAGGATTTCCTTTGCCTGTGTCAATGTCAATTTGCTCATCATGAATCCTCCTCGTTGAAATTCCCCTCCTGTGGAGGGGAGTGGTCTTATACTCATGAGCAGGAAAATTCACCTGCCCATGGTATATGCAGAGACCGTAAAAGCTTTGCCTACGGCAAATTTCAACGGTCTCTAGTATATTATACCACAAAATCGTGCCATGTTGGAGCTGCGTGGATGGATTGGCATGCCTGCCAGTGGAGGTTTGGATAGGGGGGGTCATGTGTTTGCAGTGATTGTCAATAGCGTCGCGATTGTTTTAGGAACTTTGATTGGTTTATTCCTCCGCAAGGGGATTCCCAAGGGGATATCGGATGCCCTCATGCAGGGGCTTGGGGTCTGCACCGTGGTCATCGGGATACAGGGAGCTGTGCAGGAGCAGAACATCCTTGTCATGATCGTTTCGGTGGTCCTTGGGATTTTTCTCGGCGAGGCAACGGATCTCGACGGACGGGTCAACAGGTTTGCGGAGCGGGCGGCATCCCGTTTCAGCGGAGGCGGGGATGGGGCGAAGATCGCCCATGCTTTCGTTGCGTCCTGCCTGATTATGAATGTTGGCGCTATGGTGATCGTAGGCTCGCTGAATGCCGGACTTCAGGGGGATTTTGCCATGCTCTATACGAAATCCCTCCTGGATTTCATCGCAGGCATTATGATGGCGGCGGTCATGGGAGTCGGAGTCATGGGATCGGCAGGCTTCACCCTGGTCTTCCAGGGTGGGATTGTTCTTCTGGCCAACTATATTGCGCCCTATCTTTCCGGTGCCGCTATTGCGGAGCTCAACAGTACGGGATGCCTCATCATCCTGGCCTTGGGACTCAATATGGTCGGCATAACGAAGCTGAAAGTCATCAATTATCTCCCGGCACTGGTTGTTGTCCCGTTTCTTACCGCAATCGTCGAGCGCTTTTGAATGGAAATAGAAGGATATTGATTTTTGAATACCATAAAATGTTAAAAGAGTTCGTAGAATATACTATTCTACGAACTTGGCATCGGAAGCCAGGAGGCAAAAGGCACGGGACTTTTTGACGGCTTATTTTGACGGCTTATACAAGCCATGCATAACAGAAAGAACAGCCATCCACCCCATATTCTTCAAGGGCATCGAAGGACAAATCTTGACGGCTTATTCTGACGGCTTATACAAGAAATTCCCTAAGCGCCTCCATGCCCTGCCGCTTTGTTTCCATGGAGGGATGGACATAGTGGTTCATGGTCATGGCTGTCGTGGAATGGCCCAGCACCTCGCTGAGGCATTTCATGTCAAGACCAGCTTCCGTCCAACGAGTTGCAAACGTGTGGCGAAGTGCATGAAATTTCGTACGTCCAATCCCACATGCCTCCAGCACCGCAGGGAGGCACTTCTGCATCGTCCGGGGATCCATGAACTTCTCTGTTTCCCCGGTCAGAAAGCAGGTTCCCGGCTTGCAGGCGGATGCGAGGAAATCGCAAAGCTGCTCTGAAAGAGGAATCGTCCTCGCCGCACACTCGCTCTTGGGTTCCGCAAGAACAAGCTTGGTTCCCTTTTCTTTCGATAAGTCCCTGATACGCTGTATCGTCCTGTTAACGGTCAATTTCCTTTCCTTCAAGGAAATGTCATCCCATGTGAGCGCACACAATTCCCCTACGCGCAATCCCGTGCCCAAACAAAGCAGCAATCCCATGTTCTTGAGCGTCGGATGTTTCGTTAGATATTCCTGCAGCCGTTTCTGCTCTTCCATACTGAATACCTTTACCGTTTTCTTCTCTGACGGAATCTTCGTACAGTCATTGGAATAACCAACGGCATAGCCGTAATTCAGGGCATATTTCCGCAACTGCTTCATGATGGAAAGGATTTCCACGACCGTATTGTTGGAGAGTCCCTTTCCTTCTGTACCGCCCCTTTGAAGAAGACTGTTGCAGAAACGGTTCACATCTTTGTTGGTAATCTCTTCCATACCTTTCTCCCCAAAAACGGGCAATATGTAGCAACGGAGACAAGCCTTGTACTTGGCAATGCTGGATTCCTTGAGATGCGCCACAGAACTTTGCATCCATTCCTCACTGACAGCATTCAGGTTGGTATTGCGGGGCAAGGATGTTCCTTTTCGTTCTTTCCATACCCTTATCGCTTCCGTCCTCTTTTCCATAGCCTCTTGATAAGTCTTTCCATATGCATATCCAAATATCGTCTGTGCCCCCTTCCGTCCTTTGACAAACCGTGCTTCCCATCGTCCATCCTTCCTGTGATATATATTGTTTCCCATTTTTGGCATGTTCACATTCTCCTTAATAAAATGAAAATTACAATATTTATGTAAGAATTGACATATATATCTCTTTACTGTAGAATAAACTCTAGCTTCATGAAAGAAAAGAGTTCGTAGAATAGTATATTCCACGAACTTTTGGCGGATAGATGATTTGGAAGGGGATTTTTATGGCAGGTGATATGGACGGTATGACGAGGGAGGAGCGTCAGGCCTTCCGTTCCTATGTGGTTCCCAAGCCTGTCTGCATCAATAAGGGCGAAGGGCATGATGCGACGGTCCTTGAGAATCTGCGAAGGGGACTGGAGGAGAACGAGACCTTTGTCGTGCGGGGCGCCGGGCGGCTGGAAGCCAGCAAGGGGATGGAGAAGTCCTTGGAGCGTGCAAAGAAATTCAACATAGCAATCATGGATATTCCCCTGATTCCCGACGGCTCAAACATGGGGAGCGAACTCATGCGCTATA
>CACYDT010000033.1 GCA_902773295.1 uncultured Veillonellaceae bacterium
CCTGTATTTCCTCCACCACGGCCCTGATCTCCGCCTTGCTTGCTTCCGGCGGCAGTTCCTCCGCCACCGCTTCTGGCAGCAGGAGCATTTCCGCCAGCTTGCTGCTCCCGAAACGCTCATAGCGCTCCTGGAGCCTGTCTGAATATCCGTTTTCTGAAAACCTCTCGTTTATCCGGATGAACCTCGACACCTGCGATTTGTCCAGCCCGAATTCCGATGAAGCAAACTCATACGCGTCTTTGTATCCCGACCCTTCCAGCGCGTCCGTGTCCCTGGCCGTCCTGAGCAAGTATCCTATCCGGATGAAAGACTGCGCCGCCCTGCTCAGCTCCTGCCCCAGCTCATCCCTGAGCCTGGCATATCCAATGTTTGTGATTTCTCCCATCTTTCTCCTTTCCTTAAACCGCCTCGTTCAGGTCTGCCGAAAGCGCCATGTATAGCTTTCTGTCCCTTTCGTTCTCGCTCTCCGCCAATGCCTGCATCTCAGCCATGCGCTTCATCCGGCTTTCGTCAGCCCTCGCACGGTCTGATTCCTTCATGCGCTTTGCCACGACGGCTTGCCATCTCCGCAAGAAGTTCGTCACCTCCTCAATGTCCGGCTGGCGGTTGTACTCGCTCCTTTTCTGCCTGACCGTCCCGCCCGGCTCCACTTCCAGCGTGTAATATGCCTTCTCCTTTTCGGTTTTCCTCCTCAGGAACAGGATGTATGTTTCTCCCTCTTCTATGCGTTCGTAATATCGCTCTGAAGACCCTGCACAATGGTGGAGCTGCCTGGCGTCTGTTATGATGTCCTTGATTCCTTTTGGCACCATGATGCAGTATTCGTCTTCGGGATTGCCATCCCATGCGAATTTATCGCGAACCGCATCGCATGAGGCATCAACCCTTGGAAATTTCTCCGCCATCTCCCATGCGGCCACATCGTCCTTCTGGCTCTCGAATGTTTCCACCAGGGCGTCATGCCTTGCCTTCAAATGCCTCGTTCGATGGATGATTGGATCTGAAATGTCCATCTGCAAGCGCTTCGCCATGGAAAGGTAGTCCTTCCACTCGTTTAACACCGCTGTGTATGCCATCATTCCAAATTCCGGCGCCTCCCTGACAAGGTAGTTCCGCACCTGCTCCGGGGACATCAGGTCAAGGACCAGCTCGCTCACCGTGTCCGGATATATCTTGTTCCTGACCATCCATTTCACTACGTCCTCTTTGATGTGGATCCCTTTTTTTTCCTCATAGCGCATCCAGTCCAGATAAGCATATCCCCCGTCGGCATCTTTCAGCCTTCGTATGCGCTGTGCCCCGCAGCCGAATACTCCTGCGGCGCTCTCGCCTTCCATGTTCAGCGATCCGTAATATTTGCCAAAATACATATGGCTGTCGGCTGTTTCGGTCACCATCTGCCTCAGGCCCATTTTAACCATGTACTCAATGATGCCTGCAACTCCATCTTTTACGGAGCCAAGCAATATATTGTTGTATTTCAGGCAATACCCTCTCTTGGCCATCTTCTCTATTGGCGCTTTTTCATACCTTGTCCCCTGCAATGCTTCTTTTATCCCATGTGGGTAAACCCAGGCAGGCCAATTGTATGGCCTTGTCTGCAGTGGATTTGTCGTGGACCACTCCTGTTCAAATTCGTCAGCCATTCCAATCGTGCCGTGATAGACCTCATCGTTATGGGTTCTGATGCTTATCCCCTTTTTGGTTATGATGCATCTTTCCCGATAAATGACTATCCTTGCCTGCTCGTCGTACTTCAGGGATGTGTATCCTCCCGCCTCTCCGCCGACAGTCCTGTAAAACACCAGATGCCTCACGACGCTCTTTTCTTCGTCTATGGCCTGGAACACACTCACCCTGGCTTTCTCAAGCTTCCCTCCTCCCTTCCTTGTAATCCTTGCATATCGCTGCGCTTCCTGGCAAAGGACCATGCTCCCCGTTTTGGGCCTCTTCTCAAAGCTGTGCGGCTTCCGGCATGCTGAACAGTAGTAATTTCCCGTATCCGTGTATTCGTCCGATTCCGTCGGAATCATGTAGTCGTCAGGAAAAACAGCTTTCCTGAGAAAACCGTAAAGCCCTTCCGGCAGCATGGGGATTTCGCCCATCATCTCGTCAATCCTCTGCTGCTTCCGATTTGCCGCGTTCATGCTCTTTCGGCGGTCATGCGAGGCTTCTCTGCCCTCTATCTCGCTCACTGCATATTGTCTCCTGCTTTGCTCCCATCCCATGTATGCGATGGCTTCGCGTTCTTCGTCCGAATCCACGGCAGTCCGCTTTGCAAGCGTGTACGACTCCATGTAATCAAAGCCTCCCATTAGGAACGTGGAAAGCTTTATCTGCTCCAGTTTCCGCCCATTCAGCCTTCCATGCCTGCCTTCCCTGTTTATGCAGTATCTCCCTGCATATTTCCATGAGCCTTCCTCCCACTTGTAACCGTCCACCACCAGCCATTCGCCGCATGCCTGGAGCCGGATGCAGTAAGCGTGCTGCCCGCCCTTTGGCAGCGGAGCGAGCACCGGAAGCTCCGAAATCTCCTTTTTCATCCTCTTATCTCCCTTACGTTTCCGGTTTCATCCCATTTCAATGCAAGAAGGCCAAATATGTATAACCGAGCTTCTTCTATGCGCGGAGAATCCGCTTTCTCCCTCACCAAAGCCACAATCCCCGGCTTATCGGTAAAAGTGTATGCTTTTGTTTGCACCGGTACAATTTTCGGATTTTTCCCCCGTATGATCAGCGCCTTCCCTGATTCCGGGCACCCTGTCTCCTTTCTTACTTCCACCCGTCCTTTTCTTTCAAGCCAGCTCCTCAACGGATGTCTTACCATGTATTCCACTGCGGCCCTAGTGAATTCTATGAGACCCAGCTTCTTCACAAGCGTCAGCTCCGTACAGGCTATCTTGCTGTCCCTGCCATCCTCATCAATGTCCCCGACGGCTTCGACCTCATAATAGACGCTGCTGTCCCAGTCCGGATAATACGTAAGGCAGTCCAGCGGGTTTTCTGCTGCATGGAAGCCGTTTTTTACACAATTTGCCTCTCCTTCCCTGTATGTAACACCTTCCTTGTACTGGAATTTCCCCTTGCCCAATGTACATGTGAGATCTGAATTGAAACCTTTGTAAGCAATCATGCGCAGCACCTCCCTACGTATGCGGCTACTTCCGCCTTGAAATCATCAATGCCAGAAAAATAGTAGCTCCTAATCATCCGTTCCAAATCCCTGTCCGTCCCGCATACGCACACCGGCTGATTTCCGTTCCGGTGCTTCCCTGCGGCATCCCTCATCACTTCATAGATTTCAGCCGCCCTTTTTCCCTTCAGCATGATCCGCGGAACGATTTCGTCATCAGAGCACATCGCACGGATCTGGTCTATGATTACCATGATTACTGCCTTCTCCCTTGCCGGCCTGGATGATACCTCCTTTTCCTCCGCCGTAAGCCTGCCATATGCCGCCTCTAATGGCATGCACAGTTCCGGTATGTCCCCGTTTGCCAGGTCTTCCGCATTTTCAAGGTCGATTCCGTTTTCTTCCGCAAGCGCCTTCAGGGATTCCATGTCCCCTTCCGCCGCAAATCCCGCAGCGGCAGCGTTCAGCTCCTCAGCCGAATTAAATTCTCCGAATTTTTTAAACATTACTTCCCTCCTCCAGGATTACAGAAAGGCTGTGCCCCCTGGCCTCTTTTTGCACTTTTTCCCACAGCTCCTTGTTCGAGACCTGCTTACCGTTTGCCTTTTTCCATCCGGCATCGGCCCACTTCCCCATGTATTCCAGCCCCGTCTTGATGTATCCTGCGCTGGTGTATACAGTGATGTGCGAGGGCTTGCGCATCCTCTGCAGCCCTATCAGCACGCTGCGGATGTCCCTCGAGAACCTGCTTTCCCCTGATCCAGCCAGTTCATGCACTTCCATACGGTGCTCTTTGCCCTTGGCGTCCAGGAATTCAAGGGTGCAATAGCAATCCAGGCCTTCCACCTTCGTCCTCATTTGCACTTCATACATCGTTACTCTCCATATAGTTTTTCCCGAAAATCCTCATAAACGATTCCCGGTCATGGCTGCGCTCAAACGCTGCCTGCCCGGCCTTCCTGAGCCTCGCCATCGTCTCAGCGCTCACATGTACGGCATCCTGTCCGGTTCTGTGGCATGCATGACAGAGGTACACCTTCAATCCGTATTTTTCGGACAGCTTCCTGTTTGGCCCCCCGAATATATGATGCTCCTCTGTGGCTCCTTCCCTGCCGCACAGGTAGCAAAAGCCCTTTCTGCTGTTCATGACCGATTTCGCCATTTTCCCACCTTTTTCAC
>CACYDT010000034.1 GCA_902773295.1 uncultured Veillonellaceae bacterium
GTGCTTTTTGCGGGCATCGAACCCGCTCAAAGCACCCGCCTTATATCCCCAGACCTAAAGGACGGGGTTTTACGGCGGTCTGGATAATACACAACAGGAATTGCCCCGTACTGCTCATACGGGGCAATTTTTGCAGAGTTCGTTTTCATGTTGACAAATCCTGCGATTTTTATTAAAATGGGACTGTAACAGCTGAATATGGAAGGGAACAGGTGTCCATAGGACTTAATAGGGAATTCGGTGCATTTCTTGATAAGCCGGAGCGGTCCCGCCACTGTAGGGTGGAGTCCTGCACAGATATGTCACTGGGGTAGATATGCGTACCTTGGGAAGGCGTGCAGAGCGATGAAACCAAGCCAGGAGAACTGCCTGTTCCGGCATCACCGTTGGCGCCTTGCCTTTTGGCAATGCGCCATGCCTGCGAGCGATGGGTAGGGGATTGGGTCATGCACCGGGAATCTTGTGTGCAAGAGGAGTTGTGTTGCCTTGGGCGTTTTCCGGGGAAGCATCTTGGATGAAGTAAGTCATGAACGGCAATCTGTCTGCGTTTTCGCAGAACAGGTTGCCGTTTTTTTGCGGGCTGTGTGCATGGTTATCCATTCGGCGTCATGGGAGGTGTTTTTTTCTGTTTTTGCAGTGCCTTGCATGGAACAAGTATGACAGGGAATATTTGCATATTGCCATGCCTGCGGCCATGGAGGGAGTTTTCATGATACTCCTTTCCAATGTGGACATCATTTTGGTGGGGGCGCTGGGGACGGAGGCCATTGCTGCTGTCAGCATTTTTACCCAGCCCCGCATGATGATTCTTACATTGGCACGTTCCCTGGCAGCAGTGATTGCCCTTCTGGCGGCAGGGCATTACGGTCGGGGAACCAAGGGAAAGGCGTCAGACCTCCTCCTTCAGTCCGTATTGGTCTGGGGCGCTGTCCTCTTTCTCGTACATGTATTCTTTTACCGGTATCTTGACAGTATCCTGCGTTGGATGGGGGCAGAGGAGTCCTATCTGGCCTTGGCTCTTTCCTATGCCGATGTTGCTCTTTTTGCCGTGTTTGTCACTTCTATTACGGCTATCCTGCAGGCGGTGATGCTGGGGTTCGGCAAGACCGGGGCGGTGCTCAGGACGAATTTGCAGGGCAATGTGGTCAATGTTGCGGTCAGTGCACTTCTCATCTTTGGCATGGGGCCTTTTCCCGCCTTGGGGGTGCAGGGGGCGGCCATCGGCACGGTGGTTGGCACGGTTTTCACCTTGGCGGGAACTGTGCTCTACCTTCGGGACAAAAAGATGCTTCGGGGCAGATGCGTTCCTTCCCGCGCTTATTTTCGCGAATTCCTGCCTGTTTTTGGCGGCGTCTTCAGCGAACAGGGCTTTGAGCGCATCGGTATGGTGCTTTATACCCGCATGGTGGCGGAGCTGGGGACAGTTCCCTACGCTGTCCATGCCATTTGCATGAACTTCTGCGATTTCTACTATTGTTTTGCCGGAGGGCTCGGCAAAGCGAGCATGGTGCTTGCGGGGCACTCCCGTGGAAAAGGCGATCCGGAGGCATGGGAGCAGTATCTTCGTGTGGGCATCAAATGGGGGCTGATCTTTTCCCTCATTTCCTTTCTGGTGACATTCCTGCTGCGTGAGGAGATTTTTGCCGTCTACTCCAAGGATGCGGGAACTATGGCTCTTGGATGCGTCATCCTGGTTTTTGTGGCAGCGGTAAGCTTCCCCGAAGCCCATGCCATGATCTGCGCCGGAGCATTGCGGGGCAGCGGGAAAACCACCCAGGTGGCGGTCTATTCCTTTGTGAGCATTGCTGTCCTTCGTCCCATTGTCACAGCCATCTTTCTTTACAAGATGGAGTGGGGGCTGGTGGGAGCATGGATGGCGCTTGCCATAGATCAGAGCATACGGGCGGGATGCGCGCATTTCCTGCTTCGCAGGCTCTGCGTCTGAACGTGTATCTTTGAGGATGTATGGAGGAGTGTGAATTTTATTGAAACGATTTGGAAATCGATTGCTGCAGATGCTCGTAACGCTGATCGGCGTCAGTTTCCTGACCTTCTGCCTGACCTACATTGCGCCGGGAGACCCCGCCATGATGGTTCTGGAGGCTGGGGATACCATCGTTTCCGAGGAAATGATCGAGAAGACGAGACATGAGATGGGGCTTGACAAGCCTTTCCTGGTACAGTATGTGAACTGGGTGGGAGGGGCAATCCATGGGGACATGGGGATTTCCTATTCGGCGAAGAAACCTGTGACGGAGAAACTTGCCGAGGGCTTCGCAGGAACTTTGCTGCTGGCGGGGGTGACCATTGCCTTTGTCCTTTTGATTTCTTTGCCTCTGGGCATTTGGTCGGCGGTGCGGCAGAATGAATGGCCGGATTATCTCGTGCGGTTCTGTTCCTTTATCGGGGTCTCCATGCCGAATTTCTGGCTGGGACTCATCCTTCTCTATGTTTTTGGGTTGAAGCTGGGGCTGTTCCCTATTGCAAGCTCTACGGTGACGGCAAAGGGTGTGGTTCTTCCGGCTCTGACGCTGGCGATCTATCAGTCCACGAAGTACGTGCGCCAGGTTCGCACGGTGGTTTTGGATGAGCTTCATCAGGACTATGTGGTGGGAGCCAGGGCCAGGGGGCTGTCGGAGCAGGCGATTCTCTGGAAACATGTGCTCCCCAATGCGGTTCTTCCCCTGATTACTCTCTTGGGCATGAGCATCGGTTGGCTCTTGGGAGGCGTGGCGGTCATCGAGATTGTTTTCTCTTGGCCGGGCATTGGCAATACGGCAGTTCGCGCCATCATGATGCGGGACTATCCTCTCATTGAGGGGTTTGTGCTTTGGATTGCCATTGTCTACATGTTCATCAATTTCCTTGTGGATCTCTCATACGCCTATTTGGATCCAAAACTCAGGAAGGGGGAGGCTGGCTGATGGAGAAGAAAATGGAATTCATCCGGCAGCACCGTCTGTTCACTTTCTACACGGTGCTTGTCCTCCTCATCGTTCTGGTGGCGCTCTTTGCACCTTATCTTACGCCGCAGGATCCTATGGAAGGGAATATGAAGAATGTTCTCCAGACCCCCTCATCGGAGCATCTTCTGGGAACGGACAAACTGGGCAGGGACACTCTCTCCCGCATCATTGCAGGTACCCAGGTATCCCTCTTCATGACGATATGCCTTGTGGTGCTGTTGGCTGTGGTGGGGCTTTTGGTAGGCATTGCCTCCGGATATTTCGGCGGAAAAGTCGAGATGGTGCTCATGAGATTTGCCGACATGATGCTGGCTTTCCCCGGTGTGGTGCTGGCGATTGCCATTGCAGGCATCCTGGGGGGGAGCGTAGTGAATACCATTCTTGCCCTCCTCGTGGTGGGGTGGGCGAAGTATGCCCGCTTGGTGCGAAGTCTTGTCATCAAGCTTCGGCACAATGATTTCATTCTGGCGGCCCAAGTGAACGGGACGAGGACGCGGGACATTCTTTGGAGGCACGTCCTTCCGAACATCCTGCCCATGGTGGTCATTACGGGAGCTATGGATATCGGCACCATGATGATGGAGATTGCGGGGCTTTCTTTCCTGGGCTTCGGCGCGCAGCCGCCGACACCGGAATGGGGGCTCATGCTCAACGAGGGACGTCAGTATATCCAGACCGCTCCTTGGCTCATGATTTATCCGGGACTTGCGATTTTTATTGTGGTTGCGATATTCAACCTCTGGGGGGACAGCCTGCGGGATGTCCTGGATCCGAGGCAGGAATAAGGGATTTCATTTTATTAGGGAAGAAAGGAAGAATCCAATGAAAAGCATCCAGATGAAGAAACTATGGAAAATGATCAGTGCAGGGCTCGCCGGAGTCCTGGCAGCGGGGATGATTGCCGGTTGCGGAGGCGGCGGCGACACCGCGAAGGGCGGCGATGCCAAGGTTCTCAAGGTGGGGGTCACGAACTTCGCCGACACGTTGGAGCCGACCCAGAACTTTTTCGGTTGGGTGGTCATGCGCTACGGCCTCGGGGAGTGTCTGACGAAGTTTGACGAGAAGATGAACGTCCAGCCATGGCTGGCAGAGAAGTGGGAGGTTTCCGATGACAAGCTCACCTGGACCTTCAAAATCCGTGACAATGTGAAGTTTTCCAATGGGGATGCCCTCACTGCGGATATCGTGAAAGCTTCCATCGAGCGCGCCTTCCAGAAGAACAGCCGTGCTGCGACCTTCTTTGAGTATGATGAGATCCGGGCCGAAGGACAGAACCTTGTCATCCGCACGAAGAAGCCACTGCCCGGTATGCCGGGGTTCCTGGCGGATCCCCTCTTCATCATTGTGGATACCGCAGCGGAGAATGGGCGCGACTTCTCCAAGGAAGGTCCCATCTGCACGGGTCCTTATGAAGTGGAGTCCTTTGTGAAAGAACGTGCGGTCATGAAGAAGAACCCCAACTACTGGGACGGCGAGGTTCCCTATGAGAAGGTGGAGATTCCCTCCATCGATGACCCGAATACCCGCGCGATGTCCCTCCAGTCCGGGGATGTGGATGTGGCTGTGAACATCGCGGCCGGAGATATCGACCTCTTCAAGGGGAATAACAAGTTCCATATCGACGAGATTTCCTCCCTTCGCACGGTTCTTGCCCGTCTGAACCAAGCGCCGGGACGTATCCTGTCCGACCCGAAGGTTCGCGCCGCCCTGATCTGCGGTTGCGATCGCGAAACCTATAACAACGTGCTCTTGAAAGGAACCTTCATTCCCGGCAAGGCACCGGTTCCGCCTTCCCTGGACTATGGCTTTGACCAGCTGAAAGACCCGAATGCCTACAATCCGGAGCGTGCGGCGAAGCTTCTGGACGAGGCAGGGTGGAAGGATACGGACGGCGACGGTATCCGTGAGAAGGACGGCAAGAAACTCCAGCTGGATTTCGTGGTCTACAACAGCCGTGCCGAATTGCCCCTTTATGCAGAGGCGGCACAGTCCGATCTCAAAAAGCTGGGCTTTGACATCAAGATCAACACGGTGGACTACAACCTCGTCGATGGCATGGGCATCAAAGGAGAGTATGACCTCTTGATTTCGAATATCACCACGGCGAACACCGGCGATCCGGAAGTTTTCCTGCGCTGGTACTGGAAGACCAACGTGAACGGTGACAATCCACAGAACGGTTCCGGCTACAGCAATGCGAAGTTCGATGAAACTATGGAGAAGCTTTCCGTGGAGTTTGACAAGGACAAGAGGCGTGCGCTCATTATTGAATTGCAGCAGATTCTGCTGGATGACGGTGCTGCCCTCTTCTTCGGATATCCCCAGACGAACATCGTGAATTCTGTGTCCGTGGCGGGCGTGAAGATGCTGCCCAGCGACTATTACTGGATCACGAAGGACATCAAGCCGGCAAAATAATAGATACGGAAAAGGAACACGGGGGGAGCGGTTACGCTCCCCTATTTGCAAAAGGAGGAATTTCGTTGCTTCTGAATCTGTCCCATGTGGATATTTCCTATCAGGGAAGCGAAAAACCCACGGTGCAGGATGTAAGCTTGGAGCTTGCGGAGGGGGAGCGCCTCGCCATTGTGGGAGAATCCGGCAGTGGCAAGACCACGGTCATCCGGGCGGTTCTGGGCTGCCTGCCGGGAGGCGGCAGGGTCTCGGGGGGATCCATCACTTTTGAGGGAAAGAACCTCTTGGATTTGTCCGTCGACGGCTGGCAGAAAATCCGTGGCAAGGACATTTCCATGATTTTCCAGGACAGCGGAAATATGATGAACCCTGTCCATACCATTGGCAAGCAGTACGTTGAGTATATCCGGGTCCATAGCGATATGAGCAAGAAGGAGGCCTACGACAAGGCCGTGGAGCTGCTCACCATGATGAACCTTCCCAATCCGGAGAACATCATGGAGTCCTATACCTTCGAATTGTCCGGCGGCATGCGCCAGAGGGTGGGAATCGCCATGGCCATAACCTTCCAGCCTAAATTGCTTCTGGCGGATGAACCCACCTCAGCTCTGGATGTCACTACCCAAGCTCAGATTGTGGGGGAACTCATGTATATCAGCGGTACCAATGCGGCTATGATCATCGTCACGCATAATATCGGCGTAGCTTCCTGCCTGGGGGACAAACTCATGGTAATGCAAGGGGGACATGTGGTGGAGTACGGCAAGACCGATGATGTCCTCTCCCATCCCAAAGCGGAGTACACCAAGACATTGCTGGCCGCTGTGCCGGAGATTGGAGGGAAGCGCTATGTCTGAAGAAGCCGGGATTATTATGAGCGTGGAGCATATTACCAAGGAATTCCCTGCGGCGGGAGGGAAGACCCTCCGTGCCTGCGACGATATCAGCTTTCACGTGCGGAAGGGAGAGACCGTGGCCATTGTGGGGGAGTCCGGCTGCGGCAAGACGACACTCCTCAAGACCATCATGAATATGCAGCCTCCCACTTCCGGCCGTGTCATTTTTCGTGGCAAGGATATCACAAAGCTCACGGGAGAAGATAAGAGGGAGAACTACCGCCATATCCAGATGGTGTTCCAGGATCCTACGGCGGCATTCAATCCCAAGATGCTTGTGAAGGACATCATTTGCGAGCCCCTTCTGAATTTTGGGATGGTTGCCAAGGCAGACGTGGAGCGCAAGGCCATGGATCTGTTGGCTCAGGTGGAGCTCCCGCCGGATTTCGCGAACCGGTATCCCCACAATATGAGCGGCGGGCAGCGGCAGCGTGTGGCGATTGCCCGGGCGCTTGCCCTGGAACCGGAGATCATTGCCTGCGACGAGGCAACGAGCGCATTGGATGTGTCCGTGCAGGATACCATCATCAAGCTCTTGGTCAAACTGCAGAAGGAGAAGGGCATCACCTATATCTTCATCTGCCATGATTTGGCGTTGGTATCTCTTTTCTGCCATAGGGTCACGGTCATGTATCTGGGGAACATCATGGAGAAACTGGACGGCGGCAAGCTGGAGGAGGCTCGCCATCCCTATACGCAGGCGCTTCTTCGCGCTGTGTTCTCCACAGATCAGGAAAAGAACCAGAGGATTGCAATTCTTCCCGGGGATATCCCCAGCCCCCTGGATCTGCCCACGGGCTGCCCCTTCCAGAACCGCTGTTCCTATTGCGAGGAGCTTTGCCGGAAGGAAAAACCGAGCCTGCAGGAAATTGCGCCGAATCATTTCGTGGCATGCCATTGTTCTAAAAGAACGACCGTGTAGAGGCAATTGGCACCGCCTTCGGAAATAAGGTTGCAAGCCAGCGAATAAGGACTGGCCTTTGCAGAAACAAATTTTCCGTAAAGTTTAGCTATGGGGAGTGTCAACATTATGCAATCTTGGAATATTGACATAGATACCCCCTGGTGGTATTATGGGAGCGAAAGGAGAGGATTGACATGAAAAAGACATACAAGATTGAAGTGGACTGCGCCAACTGCGCCAATGAGATGGAGGCGGCTGCCAAGAAGACCGAGGGTGTCAAGGAGGCAGTGGTCAATTTCATGACGCTCAAGATGAAAGTGGAGTTCGAGGACGGCGCCGACCCGAAGGAGGTCATGGAACGCGTGCGCGAGAACTGCAAGAAAGTGGAAGATGACTGCGAGATCTACTTGTAAGGAGAATCGAGGCACCTTCTATGACCCAAAAGCAAAAGAAGAACCTTCTGCGCATTCTCGCTACCTCGGTTCTCATGATCGCGCTCGCCTTTGTTCCTGTCCAAGGGACTGTGCGATTCCTTCTGTACCTTGTTCCGTATCTTTTGATCGGCTACGACATCCTCATCAAGGCAGGCAAGGGCATCCGCAACCTCCGTGCCTTCGATGAGAGCTTGCTCATGGCCATTGCGACCGTGGGAGCCATGGTGCTGGCAGTCTATGAGGAGCATACGGGGGGCGAGGGCGATTATGTGGAAGCCATTGCGGTTATGCTCTTCTATCAGATTGGCGAGTGGTTCCAGAGCTATGCGGTGGGGAGAAGCCGGAAGAACATTTCGGAGCTCATGGACATTCGCCCGGACTATGCCAATGTGGAAGGAGAAGGCGGCATGGAGCAGGTGGATCCCGATGAAGTAGAGGTTGGGACAACTATCATTGTGCAGCCGGGAGAAAAGATACCCATCGACGGTATTGTGCTGGAAGGCGTATCCACGTTGAATACCAGCGCGCTCACCGGAGAAAGCCTGCCCAGGGATGTCGGGAAGGGGGACGAGGTCATCAGCGGCTGCATCAACCTGAACGGCCTCCTGAAAATCCGCACCACCAAGGAATTTGAGGAATCCACGGCTTCCAAGATTCTGGACTTGGTGGAGAACGCCAGTTCCAGGAAGTCGAAGTCCGAGGATTTCATTGCGCGATTTGCCAGGGTCTATACTCCGGCGGTGGTCTTTGCCGCCATTGCCCTGGCATTGTTCCCGCCTCTTGTGCAGCGGTTTGTCATGGGGGGAGCGCCGGAATGGGGGACATGGGTATATCGGGCGCTCACTTTCCTCGTCATCAGCTGTCCCTGTGCCCTCGTCATCAGCATTCCGTTGTCCTTCTTTGCGGGACTGGGCGGAGCCAGCAAGTCGGGCATTCTCATCAAGGGTTCCAACTATCTGGAAACTCTATCCCAGGTGGGAACTGTGGTGATGGACAAGACGGGGACTTTGACCAAGGGAGTTTTCGATGTGACAGCCGTTCACCCGGAAACCATCGATTCGACGGAGCTGCTTCATTTGACGGCTCATGTGGAGCGCTACTCTACTCATCCCATCGCAGCATCCCTCCGTGCAGCCTATCCCAATGAGGCAGATGACTGCCGGGTGGAACAGGTGGAAGAGATTGCGGGGCATGGAATCCGTGCAATGGTCAATGGGAAAACGGTTTGCGTGGGCAATGAGAAGATGATGGAGGCCATCGGTGCGAAGTGGCATTCCTGTTATCATGTGGGCACTACCATCCACGTGGCTATTGACGGAACTTATGTAGGCCATGTCATTATTTCCGATGTCGTGAAGCCCCATGCAAAGGAGGCCATCACTGCCATGCATCAGGCAGGAGTGGGAAAGGCCGTCATGCTGACGGGGGACTCTGGGCGCGTGGCAGAGAAAGTGGCGGAGGAGCTTGGTCTGGATGACTGTTTCAGCGAGCTTCTGCCGGCAGACAAGGTGGAACGGGTGGAGGAGATTCTCGCAGATCCGGGACATCATGGCAAGGTAGCCTTTGTGGGAGATGGTATCAATGATGCTCCGGTTCTGGCGCGGGCAGATATCGGCATCGCCATGGGAGCTATGGGATCCGATGCGGCCATTGAGGCGGCGGACGTAGTGCTCATGGATGATGATCCCTTGAAGATTTCCAAGGCCATCCGCATTTCCCGCAAGTGCCTGCGCATTGTCCACGAGAACATCTATTTCGCCATCGGCATCAAGTTTCTCTGCCTCATCCTTGGGGCTGTGGGGATTGCCAACATGTGGCTTGCCATCTTCGCCGATGTGGGCGTCATGATTCTTGCCATCCTCAATGCCATGCGGGCGTTGTTTGTGGAAAAATTGTGATGTTTCCTACAGTAAACGTATACAAGAAGATACCACCGTGCTTGGATAAGCCGGTGGTATCTTTTTGTAAAGGATGGTGCCCTGTATAGGAAGACAGCAGGCGCAATGTTTTTTTGCTGCAGGCTTTCATGGTTGCAGGCTTGCATAGGAGCGGCAAAACAAGTACAATAGGAAGGGATAGGAAATACATGGAACCGGAAGGATAGGGGTCAGGGATATGCATTTTACGAAATGGCAGGGGTGCGGCAATGATTTTGTTCTTGTGGACTGCCTGCAGGAGAAGATTGCAGATTATGCCGGATTTGCGAAAAAGGTGTGCGACAGGCACTATGGCATCGGAGCGGATGGCGTTCTCGTCCTGCTGCCTTCGGAGAAGGCGGATTTCTGCATGCGCATCTTCAATACGGATGGAAGCGAGGCGGAGATGTGCGGCAACGGGATCCGCTGTTTTGCGAGGTATCTGTATGATTATGGTATAGCGAAGACGACGAGATTCACGGTGGAGACGGGAGCCGGCATCCTGGTGCCGGAGATTGTCCCGGAAGACGGGAAGGCCGGGGCTGTTCGGGTGGATATGGGAAAGCCTGTCCTTGCGGGCGATGAGATACCGGTGTCGGGGTTTGGCAGGAACCGGGTGATATCCGAGCCTATCGAGGTGGATGGGAAAACCTATGCCATGACCTGCGTATCCATGGGAAACCCGCATTGCGTGGTGTTCGTGGAGGACATTTTATCCTGCGGCATCGAGCGGATCGGAGCGATGTTTGAGTCCCATGAGCGGTTCCCGCGCAAGACGAATACGGAATTCGTGGAAGTCAGGGATCGCGGGCATTTGCGTATGCGCGTTTGGGAGAGGGGCGCTGCCATCACTCTGGCCTGCGGCACAGGAGCTTGCGCATCCCTTGTGGCTGCCGTTCTCAATGACAGGGCAGAGCGCCGGGCGGAAGTCGAGCTGGATGGCGGAAAGCTTCGGATCGAATGGGCGGAGGATGAACATGTCTATATGACAGGACCTGCCGAAGAGGTCTTTGCCGGTGAAATCCAAAACGTATGACGGGGGGAGTGCATCCATGCTGAAAAGCATGACGGGATTTGGTACAGCGGAAGCGGAAAACGAATCCTATAAGGTTCATGTGGAAGTCAGGTCAGTGAACCAGAGATTCCTGGATCTGGCATTTCATATGCCGCGCTTGTTCAATGCCTGGGAGGATGAGATCAGGAACCGCATCAAGGAGAAGGCTGCCCGCGGGAAGATGGATGTCTATATCGCATTTACGGACAAACGGGATCAGGATGCGTGTATCCGTGTGAACCGTGGACTGGCGCGCGGCTATTATGAGGCGCTCACGGAGATAAGCGATTTCCTGCGGCTGCCGTGCAATGATGATGTCAAGACAATTGCGGAGTTCCCGGAAGTCCTGGTGATAGAGGAACCGACCTCTCTGGAAGGCTGTGAGGCGGTCTTGTTTCCTGCCGTGGAGCAGGCGATGGAAACTCTGGATGCGATGCGCCGGAGGGAAGGGAAGAATATTGAGGAGGACTTCCTGCGGCGTGTTGGGGTGTTGATGGAGATGACCGCAGGGGTATCGGCGCTTGCGCCGGAGATTGTGGCGTCTTACCGCGAGCGCATCAGGAAGACGATAGCGGAGCTCCTGTCCGATACGGCGATCGATGAATCGCGCATCCTCCAGGAAACGGCAATCTATGCAGACAAGGTGAACTTCACGGAAGAGATCGTGCGTCTGGAGAGCCATTTCCAGCAGTTCTGCCAGATGATCAAGGAAGCCGACGGACCGGTGGGAAGAAAGCTTGATTTCCTCATCCAGGAGATGAACCGGGAGGCGAATACCATAGGCTCCAAGGCGAACCACGCCGCAGCTGCCCAGATCGTGGTGGATATGAAGAGCGAGATCGAGAAGCTCAGGGAGCAGGTACAGAATATCGAGTGAGGCGAAGTCATGGATATCAAGCTCATAAATATCGGTTTCGGCAATATCGTTTCGGCGAATCGCATCATAGCTATTGTGAGTCCGGAGTCCGCGCCAATCAAGCGTATCGTCCAGGAAGCGAGGGAATCGCAGAGGCTCATTGATGCTACGTATGGGCGGCGTACCCGTGCCGTGGTCATTACGGACAGCGATCATGTGATTCTTTCGGCGGTGCAGCCGGAGACGGTAGCGCACCGGATGATCGAGAATGATGATGCGGAAGGGAAGAAGGTCGGGGAGAGATGAAACAGGGATTGCTTGTAGTGGTTTCCGGGGCTTCCGGCACGGGGAAAGGCACGGTATGCAGTGCCCTTCTGGAGAGCCTGCCGGATCTTGCGTACTCTATTTCTGCGACGACGCGGCTCCCTCGGGACGGGGAGAAGGACGGGGTTAATTATTATTTCCTTTCCCGGGAGGAGTTCCGGGAGATGATCGATGAAGGTGGTTTCCTGGAATGGGCGGAGGTCTATGGGAATTATTATGGCACGCCGCTGAAGAAGATACAGGAGCGTCTTGCAGAAGGACAGGATATCCTGCTGGAAATCGACACGCAGGGTGCTTTGAAGGTCATGGAGAAATGCCCGGAAGGCGTGTTCATTTTTCTTGTGCCTCCGTCCTTGGAAGAGCTGGAACGGCGCATTCGCGGCCGGGGAACGGAAACCGAGGAAAGCCTTGCCCGGCGGCTGGGCGCAGCCCGGGAGGAAATCGGAATTGGCCGCCGGTACAGGTATGTGGTCATGAATGACAAAGTGGATCTGGCAGTGGAGCGGATTCGGGCCGTCCTTATGGCAGAACGCTGCCGGGTAGAAAGAAATACGGACATTTTCGAGGTGTTGGAGAAATGAAGACAAATGTAGTGATGAGCATGGTAAATCCCTCGACAGATGCATTGATGGGGAAGGTGGACAGCCGCTACGGTCTGGTGGTGCTGGCCGCACGCAGGGCACGCCAGCTCATGATGGGCGCCGAAGTGAAGGCGAAGAACCAGTCAACGAAGAATGTGACGAACGCCCTGGAGGAAATCGTTGAGGGTAAGATTACTTATGAGATTGTCAAGGATCTCCATGAAGAGCAGGAGATGGCGGAGACAGGAACTGAAGTTGAGGCAGAGGCAGGGGCTGAGACAGAAGCAGGGGCGGAAACGGAAGCTGAAGCTGAAGTATCTGCTTCCGGCGAGCACGATGGGGAGGAGAATCCTGAGGCTGTGGAGCAAAAGGCAGATGTGGCGGAGGAACCTCAGGACGTATGATGGACATGGACTGGAAGGGGAAGACGGTTCTTTTGGGAGTTTCCGGTGGGATTGCGGCGTATAAGGCAGTGGAGATTGCCAGCCGCATGCGGAAGGCCGGTGCCGAAGTCCATGTCATCCTGACGAGGGCTGCGCAGGAATTCGTGACGGAACTCACCTTTCGGGAGATCAGCGGCAATCCCGTGAATACCGGGATGTGGGAGAAGGTGACCCATTGGAATGTGGAGCACATCGCATTGGCAAGGATGGCTGATCTGGTGCTGGTTGCTCCTGCGACGGCAAACCTGATTGCAAAGCTGGCTGTGGGGATGGCCGATGATATGCTGACTACGACGATTCTGGCGACGCATGCGCCAATTTTTCTGGCACCTGCCATGAACAGCAATATGTTTCGGAACCCCGTGACGCAGAAGAACATAAAAGACTTGCAAGACAGGGGCATGGAGATCATCCCGCCTTCTTCGGGTCATCTGGCCTGTGGCGCGGATGGTGTGGGGCGGCTGCCGGAGCCCGTGGAGATCCTTTCCCGGGTGGAAGGGTATTTTTGCAAGGCAGGGGCGCTGCAGGGAAAAAAGATTCTGGTGACGGCAGGGGGAACCATCGCCCCCATTGATCCCGTGCGCTTTATCGGCAACCGTTCCAGTGGGAAGATGGGATATGCCGTGGCAGAGGCGGCGGCAAAGCGCGGGGCGGATGCCGTCCTTGTGTCCGGGGTTTCAGCGTTGCCGGATCCTGTGGGGGTGCGGACGATCCGCGTGGAAACCACGGAGGAGATGCTTCGGGCGGTTCTTGAGGAATTCCCGGATTCGGATGCTGTCATCAAGGCGGCGGCTGTGGCGGATTACCGCGTGAAACAGGTGGCAGGACAGAAGATCAAGAAGTCCGAAGGGGACTGGTCGATCGAACTCGTGCGGAATCCGGACATTCTCCATACCCTTGGGCAGCAAAAGACGCATCAGGTTCTGGTGGGCTTTGCTGCGGAGACGCAGAACCTCATGGAATATGCGAAGAGGAAGCTGGAAAAGAAGAACCTGGACTTCATTGTAGCGAATGATGTGACGGCTCCGGGCGCAGGTTTTCAGGGAGAAACGAATATTGCCCGCATGATTTTCAGGGATGGGAAGGTGGAGGAGTACCCTTTGATGCAGAAGACGGAGCTGGCTGCGGCCATATTGGATCATGTGGAAAGGCTGCTTGGTGCCGGTATGGAGTGAAACCCTGTTGACATGCGGGAAAATTCTCTGCTATGATGGGTGTGGGATTGTATATCCTGCGAGATGACAGGGGAAGAAATTTTTGTTCGCGAGTATAGGAGATGAGGGGTTCATGAAAGTGGCTGTTGTTATGGGAAGCGATTCCGACTGGCCGATTTTGAAACCGGCGGTAGATCTTTTGAAGCAGTTCGGCATAGAGGCCGAGGTGACCGTGGCATCTGCCCATCGCACCCCGGCAAAGGTGCGTGAGTTTGTTCTCGCGGCGCCGGAGAAGGGGATCCGTGCGTTTATCGTGGCGGCGGGAGCGGCGGCGCACCTTGCCGGCGTTGTTGCGAGCTATACGACCCTGCCCGTCATTGGCGTTCCCATCAATGCAACGCCTCTGAACGGCATGGATGCGCTTTTGAGCACGGTTCAGATGCCTTCCGGCGTGCCTGTGGCTACTATGGCGGTCAATGGCGCGAAAAATGCCGCTGTATTCGCGGCGCAGATTTTTGCCGTATCGGACGAGTCCCTGGCGAAGAAGTTGCAGGAATACCGTGAGAAGATGGCACAGGATGTGGAGAAGAAATCAGCCCGTGTCGCTGCCCAGATTTGATGCTATGCGGCGCATTCGAGCCGCTTTTGCGCGCCTGTTGCGAAGAACAGCAGAAGTGCAGATAGGAGAAACCAAAAAAGATGTATGATATTGACAATAAGTGGAAGGAAGAATGCGGCGTCTATGGCGTCTATTCCCGCACAGAGAATGTTTCCGAGATGACGTATTTGGGTCTGTATGCTTTGCAGCACCGCGGGCAGGAAAGTGCCGGCATCGCCATCACCGATGGTGCATGGATGGATGTGACCCGTGGCATGGGACTTGTGAATGAGGTCTTCCGCCATCAGTTGCCCCATATGGACGGGCAGTATATCGCCATCGGCCATGTGCGGTATTCCACAACGGGATCCAGCCTTCTGGCGAATACCCAGCCGCTGATGGTGAACTATGCCGGAGGAAAGATTGCCCTGGCTCACAATGGCAATCTGACCAATGCCGCAGAGATCCGCCATAATCTGGAGAAACAGGGGACGATCTTTCAGACTTCCATTGATTCCGAGGTGTTTGTGAACCTCATTGCACGTTCCCGGAAGGAGACCATCGAGGGCAAGGTCATGGAGAGCCTGCGCCAGATCAAGGGAGCCTATTGCCTGACCATCATGACAGAGGACAAGCTGATCGGGGCGAGAGATCCCCAGGGCTTCCGTCCTCTGTGTCTCGGCAAGATGGATGACGGTACCTGGATCATTTCTTCGGAAACCTGCGGGCTGGATGTTGTGGGAGCTTATTTCGTCCGGGATATCGAGCCGGGGGAAATGGTGGTCATTGATGACAAAGGGGTGAAATCCTATAAGGTTGCCTTTGGCGAGAAACTGGCATCCTGTATCTTTGAGTACATCTATTTTGCCCGTCCCGATTCCGTCATTGACGGGCAGAGCGTCCATGAGGCCAGATTCATGATGGGGCGCATCCTTGCAAGGGAGAGCGGCTTCCGGGGGGATATTGTCATTTCCGTTCCGGATTCGGGGAACACGGCGGCATCGGGATATGCCTTTGAGTCGGGGATCCCTTATATGGAAGGGCTGATCAAGAACCGCTATATCGGGCGTACTTTTATCCAGCCGACCCAGAAGAAGAGGGATACGGCCGTGAAGCTCAAACTGAATCCCATTGCTTCCGTGGTGTCTGGAAAGTCTGTCATTCTGGTGGATGATTCCATTGTGCGGGGCACGACGAGCGGGAAGATCGTGCGGATGCTCAGGAATGCCGGTGCCAAGGCCGTGCATATGTGCATCAGCTCCCCTCCCATCGGATATCCCTGCTTTTACGGGATTGATACTTCTATCCGCAAGGAACTCATTGCGGCAACGAAGTCCGTGGAGGAGATTCGCGAGTACATTGAGGCGGATTCCCTGCATTTCCTTTCCCTGGAAGGGCTGAGGCAGAGTCTCACCCATGCGCATCCGGATTCCATGTGCTATGCCTGCTTCAACAGCGCTTATCCTGTAACGCAGGGGGAGATGCCTGAAGGAAGCAGCAAGTATGTCTTTGAGCAGAGGAAGCAGTCATGAGTTTGGAGGAGAATATGGAAGAACAGCTCACTTATCGTGATGCCGGCGTGGATATCGATGCCGGCAATTATTCTGTGAAACTCATCAGGGACAGCGTCAAGGCTACCTATCGTCCTGAGGTCCTTGGGGATCTCGGCGGTTTTGGCGGTCTTTTTGCCTTGAACAGCGGGAAGTATAAGGAGCCTGTCCTTGTGTCGGGCACGGATGGTGTAGGGACGAAACTGAAGCTGGCTTTCCTTCTGGACAAGCATGATACGATTGGCCAGGATGCTGTTGCCATGTGTGTCAATGACATTCTTGTCCAGGGGGCGGAGCCGCTCTTTTTCCTGGACTATCTTGCTGTGGGCAAGCTCGAGCCTGAACAGGTGGCTGCGGTCGTCAAGGGCGTTGCGGGTGCCTGCAGGGAGTCCGGTTGCGCATTGATCGGCGGCGAGACTGCCGAGATGTCCGGTTTCTATCCCGAAGGCGAGTACGATATTGCGGGTTTTGCCGTGGGTGTCGTGGAGAAATCCAAGCTCATCACCAGCGAGCGTGTGAGGGAAGGGGACGTGCTTCTGGGATTGCCGTCTTCCGGCGTCCATTCCAACGGGTATTCCCTGGTGCGCAAGATTGTCTTTGACAGAAAGGGCTTCAAAGGCGGCGAGTATATCGAGGAACTGGGGAAGACCATCGGCGAGGAACTTCTGACGCCCACGAGGCTCTATCCGAAAGTCTGCCTGCCTCTCATCGAGAAGTTTGATATCCATGGCATGGTGCATATCACGGGCGGCGGGTTCTACGACAATATCCCGCGGGCACTTCCGGAGGGCATGGCTGCGGAAATCCGTGCCGATGCATGGGAAATGCCGGTCATTTTCAAGCTCCTGCAGGAGTGGGGCAATGTGGACTGGAAGGAAATGTACCGCACCTTCAATATGGGCATCGGCATGGTCATCATTGCCGACGCTGATGAGGCAAGGAAAATCCGGGAGCATCTGGCGGCTCAAAAGGAAACCTGCTATGAAATCGGCAGGGTCATCCGGGGAACCTGCGATGTGACCATCAAAGGCGGCGTATTCCATGGCTAAAGAGGTATTGGGGGTTCTTTGCTCCGGGCGCGGGACGGATCTTCAGTCCATCATCGACGCGATTGCCGAAGGGAAACTGGATGCAGAGATTTCCGTTGTCCTGACGGACAAACCGGATGTCATGGCGCTCAAGCGGGCGGAAAAGGCAGGCATCCGGAATGTCTGCGTGAATCGCAAGGAATATGGGGACAGGGAAAGTTTCGAGAGGGGATTGGTTTCCGAGCTTAAGGCATCCGGTGTCACATTGGTGGTGCTGGCGGGCTTCATGCGTATTCTGAGCCCTTATTTCGTGCATGAGTACAGCGGGCGCATCATGAATATCCATCCGGCGCTTCTGCCTTCTTTTGGCGGTGCCCATGCCCATCGTGATGTGCTGGCCTACGGCGTGAAGGTCTCCGGCTGCACGGTTCATTTCGTCGATGAGGGCATGGACTCCGGCCCCATCATCCTGCAGGCAGCGGTTCCCGTGCTGGATGATGACACGGAGGAAACCCTCGGCGCACGGGTGCTGGAACAGGAGCATATTATCTATCCCAAGGCCATCCAGCTCTATGTGGAAGGCCGGCTTAAAGTAGAGGGCCGCCATGTGAGGATTGTTGACAGATAAGGTTATTGTTGCAAGGGGTGTATTGGTTATGAAAATCAAGCGTGCATTGATCAGTGTTTCCGACAAGACGGGTGTGGTGGAGTTTGCCCGCAAGCTGCATGATGCAGGGGTGGAAATCGTCTCCACGGGGGGGACGATGAAGGCATTGAAGGAGGCCGGCGTACCTGTGACCTATGTCAGTGATGTCACGGGATTCCCGGAAATCATGGACGGCCGCGTGAAGACTCTCAATCCCTATATCCATGGGGGAATTCTCGCAGTGAGGGACAATCCGAAGCATCAGAAGGAGATGAAGGAGCACAAGATTACACCGATTGACCTGGTGGCGGTGAATCTCTATCCGTTCAAGGAAACCATTGCGAAGCCCAATGTCACTTTGGCAGAGGCCATCGAGAATATCGACATCGGGGGCCCGGCCATGATCCGCGCTGCGGCGAAGAACTTCAAATTCGTCACGGTGGTCACGAATCCTTCCCGTTATGAGGAAGTTGCCGCCATGGTTGCAAAGGACGGCTGTGTGAACGGCATGCTTCGCATGGAATTGGCAAAAGAGGCCTTTGCGCATACGGCGGATTATGACATGGCAATCCAGAACTACCTCAAGGAACAGGTGGAAAAATAATGAGATTACTGGTGATTGGCGGCGGCGGGCGCGAGCATGCCCTGGCATGGAAACTTGCCCAAAGCCCGAAATGCGAGAAGCTCTATGCGCTTCCGGGAAATCCTGGCATGGAAGATATTGCGGAATGTATGGGCGGTATTTCCATGGAGGATTCTGCTGCCGTGGTGAAACTGGCGCAGGAGAAGGCCATCGATCTCGTAGTCGTCGGGCCGGAGGTTCCTCTGACGAACGGCATTGTGGATGCCCTGGGAGAAGCCGGGATCCGGGCGTTCGGCCCGTCGAGGCTGGCGGCAGAGATTGAGGGTTCCAAGGTTTTCTCCAAGGGACTCATGAAGAAGTATGGCATTCCGACGGCAAAGTACGAGGTGTTCACGGAGGCAGAAGCCGCACGGGAATATGTGAGGAAGGAAGGTGCGCCCATTGTCATCAAGGCGGATGGCCTTGCGGCAGGCAAGGGCGTCATTGTGGCGATGACCATGGACGAGGCGCTCCATGCGATTGACGATATCATGGAGGACAAGGCTTTCGGCCAGGCGGGAAGCCGTGTGGTCATTGAGGAGTTCATGGAGGGGGAGGAAGCATCCCTTCTCGCGTTCACGGACGGTGAGACGATTGTTCCCATGATTTCCTCCCAGGATCATAAGCGCGCCTATGATGGGGACAAGGGGCCGAATACCGGCGGCATGGGCACCTATGCTCCGGCTCCGGTCATGACGGAGGAGATGGTGCAGGCGGCGACGGAAAAAATCCTGAGACCCGTCATTGCGGCGATGAAAGCAGAAGGCCGTCCCTATCAGGGGTGTCTCTATGCCGGTCTCATGATTGCCAAGGATGGGCCAAAGGTTGTGGAGTTCAATGCCCGCTTTGGCGATCCGGAGACTCAGGTAGTGCTTCCTCTTCTGGAAAGCGATCTTGTGGAAATCATGGAAGCCTGCGTGGAGGGCAGACTGGCTTCCATGGATATCCGGTGGAGCAGAGGCGCTGCAGTCTGCGTTGTCATGGCTTCGGGCGGTTATCCGGGAACCTATGCCAAGGGGAAGGTGATTTCCGGGCTGGAAAAGGCAAAGGAAGCGGGCAATCTCGTCTTCCATGCGGGGACAGTGCAGAAAGACGGGAATATCGTCACGAATGGCGGCCGCGTGCTGGGTGTCGTTGCGAAGGCGGCCAGCATCAGAGAGGCCGTGGATCGTGCCTATGCCGGTGTGGGGAAGATCTCCTTCGAGGATGCTTTTTATCGGAAGGATATTGCCCATCGTGCATTGAGCAGGTAGTCACGATGGCATACAAAAAAGGCTGATGCACCAAGCATCAGCCTTTTGATTTCAGTGGTCGGGATGACAGGATTCGAACCTGCGGCCTCATCGTCCCGAACGATGCGCGCTACCAAACTGTGCCACATCCCGATAATCCGACGCAATCGCACTCCAAGGAACAAAAGCACCGAATCAATATACAGTAATATAGCACAAAAATATATCGATGTCAAGTAGGTTTTCGCTAAAAAACAGGGCGGATATATATTTTCTTTTTTTAGCAGGAATATCCGTGCTTTGCAGCGAATCTAAAGTTATAACATGTTCCTGATTCTCGTGGAGGGAACTATGTTTGACGGTCTCACAAAAGAAACATGTCAATTTGGCTGAGGAGGTTTTTTCATGGACAAGGAAAAAGAGAAGGTCATTGCATCTCCGAGGAAGGATGCCAATCTTGGGACAATCCGCATTGCGGATGAAGTCGTCAGTATCATTGCAGGCCTGGCCGCTACGGAGGTCAACGGGATTGCGGGGATGAGCGGCGGTCTTGTGGGCGGCATTGCGGAAATCCTTGGGCGCAAGAATTTCGCCAAGGGAGTCAAAGTAGAGGTAGGCGAGCGTGAAGCTGCGGTAGATCTTTATATCATTGTCAAATATGGCGTGAGGATTCCGGATGTTGCATTGGCGGCACAGGAAAATGTGAAACAGGCGATCGAGACCATGACGGGGCTCTCTGTTGTGGAAGTGAACGTCCATGTCCAGGGGGTAGGATTCCCGGACGAGGAACAGAAGGAAGAAGAGATTCGCGTCCGCTAAAAAGAGGCTGGGTTTATGGGGATAATCAATAGGTTTCTGTTGTTTTTTTATGGGCTTGCGGTTGGAGTGCTGTCGCTTTGCACGGCGGCAGCATGTCTCAAGTTCCTGCCGGAGCATATCTGGCTCAATGAGCTCAAGTATGTTGTCGGTCAGCAGGAAGCCTTGATGGCGGCATTGACCTTTCTCGTGCTGAGTCTCTATTTCATTGCCTACAGCTTTTTTTTCGGCACATCCGCATCGTCTTCCGATAAAGAGGTTGTGCTGGTCAAAAGCGGCACCGGGGATGTGAAGGTGCTGGTGGAAGCTGTGTGCAATTTGGTGGAGAGGGAAGCGCAGGCCGTGGCTTCTGTCCGTGATGTGAAGGCGCGGGTGCAAGCCATGCCGAAGGAGGCTGGCAATCCTTTTCGGATCAGTATCCGTCTGGTGCTGCTTTCGGGAGCCAATGTGCCGCATGTGTCCGGTGAAGTGATATCCAGGGTAAGAACACAGCTGCGGCAGACGATGGATCTTCTGGATGTGCCGGTGGAGGTGACAATCTCTGACATCTCGAATGCCCCGGTGGAGAAGCGGCGCGTTGTTTGACTGAGTTTATGAGCCTCCCGCTTCCATAAGCGGGAGGGAGAAGACTATATCGCGTGGGTGGGGGCGGAGCGAAGCGGTATCCCCCACCCGCAAGAGGTCAATCCACGCGATAAGGCGTGTCGTGCTCCTGA
>CACYDT010000035.1 GCA_902773295.1 uncultured Veillonellaceae bacterium
GGCGTGGGCGGCCTTGCCCTGGCGGTAGTCATCGTAGCGGCTGGAATACTGGGAGTAGTTGCAGAGAGCCATGCGGAGCTTGCCCAGTTTGGGCAGGTTTTTCTCCATTTCCCGTATCATGTCACTGTGCAGCACCGTAATGGCCTCGAAGATGCAGAGATTCTTTTCCTCGGCAAGGTGCAGCAGCTCCTCGGCTTCCTTCAGGAAGGGAGTGAAGGGCTTTTCCAGAATGACATGCTTGCCCTGCTGGAGAGCTTTTTTGGCGTAAGGGTAATGGGCGCTGTTGATGAGGCCGATGTAGACGGTGTCTGCCTTGGTCTTTTGCAGCAGCTCATCATAGTCCGTCCATACTTCCGCGATGTCATGCTCTTTGGCAAGGGCTTGAGCTTTGTCCAGACTGTGGGGGCGGGCGAAGATGGCAGTCTTTTCCATCTGTGTTTCGTCCTTCACTGCTCCTAGGGCATCGTGGATAATTTTTCCCGTTCCGATAAAGGCCAGTTTCATTTTGCTTCCCTCCACTGAGAATGTGATGATAGCGATTGTTTTCGCACAGTTCCTTACTATTATTATAATGCTGCTTGGAAGATTTTGTCGATACCGTTATGAGTAGTTATGAAATTTGCGTGGAATTCCGGGATATGGTAGAATAAGGACAAGCATGGAATCAGGAATGAGGGACGCAGATGAAAAAGTATGGGGTTCTTTTGTGTTTTCTGCTGATGCTGGCAGGATGTGGGGGGCAGGCTGTCCATCCGGATTCTTCCGGGAAGGCGGAAGAATCCGGCAATGCTGCAAGAACGGAACTTCATGTGGCGGCGGCCGCAAGCCTTACGGATGTCATGAAGGAACTGGCTGCAGAATACGAGAAGGAACATCCGGATATCAAACTGGTGTTCAATTTCGGGAGCAGCGGCGCATTGCAGCAGGCCATCGAAAACGGAGGCGGGGCCGACCTCTTTTATTCCGCCGCGCAAAAGCAGATGAATGCCTTACAGGATTCCGGCAATCTTGTGGAGGGCACGAGGAAGGATCTTCTGGAGAATGATGTTGTTCTCATTGTTCCGAAGGAGGGCGGGAAGGATATCAAATCCTTCGAGGATCTCACGCGGGAGGATGTCCGGCACATTGCCCTTGGGGAACCGAAAGGCGTTCCCGTGGGACAGTACACGGAGGAAATCCTGACGAAGCTCGGGATATTGGATCAGGTGAAAGCAAAGGCCGTCTACGGATCGGATGTGCGGCAGGTGCTTTCATGGACAGAAACAGGGGATGCGGATTGTGGCGTTGTCTACGCCACGGATGCGGCGGTTTCCGACAAGGTGAACGTCGCTGCCAAAGCGCCGAAGGACTCTCACAAACCTGTCATCTATCCTGCCGCCGTCATCAAGGACACAAAGCATTTGGAGGAGGCCAAAGATTTTCTCGCTTTCACCGCCTCGGACAAAGCAAAGGCCATATTTGAAACATACGGTTTTACCTGCAAGTAGTTTCCCGAAAACAGGCATGGAATCGGCAAGAGCGGCTTCCATGCCTGTTTTGCATCATAAGGAGCATGTTATGGAACTGGTGGTTTCGTTTCGTAAGCGGCTGCGGGATTTCACGCTTGCCGTCGATTTTTCCGTGAGGAACGAGGTATTCGCGCTTTTGGGTGCCTCCGGTTGCGGGAAGAGCATGACGCTCAAATGTATTGCGGGGATTGAGTCACCGGACGAGGGGCGCATCGTGCTCAACGGAAGGACATTCTTTGACAGCCAAAAGGGCATCGACCTTCCGCCTCAGAAGCGCAACATAGGCTATCTCTTCCAGAACTATGCCCTGTTTCCCAATATGACCGTTGCGGAAAATATCCTCTTTGCCGCTGTGGGTACGAAACAGGAGAAATTGGAAACCATGCGGGAATATCTTGCGCGCTTCCAGCTTTCGGAACTGGAGGATGCCTACCCCTCCGAGCTTTCAGGGGGACAGCAGCAAAGGGTGGCCTTTGCCCGCATTCTTTCCTCCGGCGCAGAACTTCTTCTGTTGGACGAGCCATTCTCTGCACTGGACAGTTATCTCAAATGGCAGATGGAACTGGAACTCATGGAGCTCCTTCACGATTACGAGGAAGCGGCTCTCCTGGTTTCCCATGACCGAAGCGAGGTCTATCGCTTGGCGAACCGCATTGCAGTCATGAGTCGGGGGAACATCGAGGCCATTGATACGAAAAAACAGCTCTTCCGCAACCCGCAGACGTTGGCGGCAACTCTTCTCACGGGATGCAAGAACGTATCTGCCGCACATGTGGAAGCGAACGGTCATATCCTGGCAGAGGAATGGGGCATTTCCCTTGCAGTTTCGGAGAATGTACCGGAAAAGATTTGCTATGTCGGCCTGCGGGCACACTTTCTGGAATACTGTAATGCTCCCGGGGAAAACACTTTCCTCATGGAAGTGGTGCAGGTCATAGAGGACACATTTTCCTTTCTTGTTATGGTACGGCGAAAGGGAACAACGGCCAAGCCCCTCCGCTGGGAAGTGGACAAGGCCAAATGGCACGCTGTCCGGGCGCAGGAGCTGTATCTGCACTTTCCGGCAGAGTATTTGATTTTATTAGAAAAATAAAATACTGTAATATAAGGAGGATGCCGATGGAATGGAGCCCGCTGGTTGTCACGTTGCAGACGGCTCTGGCAGCGACTGTTGTGACGTTTTTCTCGGGAATCGGACTGGCTTATGCAGTCGCACGTATGCGGCACGGCCAGGGCTTAGCGGATGCGCTCATTACCCTTCCGATGGTATTGCCGCCGACCGTGGTCGGTTTTTTTCTCTTGCTTGCCTTCGGAAAGCGCAGTGCCGTTGGAAAATTTCTGCTGCAGTTTGATATCGCTGTCGTCTTTACATGGAAGGCGGCAGTGATCGCCGCTGTCGTGGTGTCCCTGCCTCTCATGTATCGGACGGCACGGGGTGCTTTCGAGCAACTGGATCGGAATATCATCTATGCCGCTCGGACTCTTGGGATTTCCGAATGGCGCATTTTCTGGCATATCCTCCTGCCCAATGCAAAGCATGGGATTCTGGCAGGTCTTGTGCTCTCTTTCACCCGTGCCCTTGGGGAGTTCGGCGCGACCATCATGTTCGCCGGAAATATCCCGGGGGTCACGCAGACCATGTCCACGGCAATCTATGCCGCCGTGCAGGCGAATGACTATGATCTCGCCTTCCGCTGGGCGGTATGCCTGGTTCTCTTTTCCCTGGTATTCGTCCTGGCCATGAATCTCTGGGGGACAGGAAGAGGGAAGAAATGTTAATAGGGTCCAACCTCCGTTTGATACTTTATCCAGACCGCCGTAAAACCCCGTCCTTTAGGTCTGGGGATATAAGGCGGGTGCTTTGAGCGGGTTCGATGCCCGCAAAAAGCA
>CACYDT010000036.1 GCA_902773295.1 uncultured Veillonellaceae bacterium
ACAAAGTTTTGTGCTTTTCGCGGGCATCGAACCCGCTCAAAGCACCCGCCTTATATCCCCAGACCTAAAGGACGGGGTTTTACGGCGAATTTTATAAGTTCTTCGGATTTTTCTATACACAGCAATCTATCCCCACGGCTCTCAACATTCAGTCTTAGCAAGGGTTCTGTATTGGACGCGCGCAGGTTAAAGCGCCAATTGCCCATATCCACCGAAAGGCCGTCTATCTTTGAAATCTGCCCTCTGGCACTATAGGTTTTTTCCATTCTTTCCAAGACAGCCGACGTGTCTTCCACCTGCAAGTTTCTCTCCCCAGACACAGGGAACTGCTCTATCCTCTCGTCCAGCAACTGGGACAGTTTCTTTCCGGACTTGGACAAAAGCTCTGCCACCAGCAGCCAGGGAATCATGCCGCTGTCGCAGTAGTGAAAATCCCGGAAGTAATGATGGGCGCTCATTTCCCCGCCATAGACTGCGCCGGTTTCCCGCATTTTCTGCTTGAAGAACACATGGCCTCCCTTGGAGAGAATGGGTCTGCCTCCACCGGTTGCAATGGCATCTTCTATATTGAATACGGCCCTGGGGTCATAAACTATTCCTGCACCTTTCTCCTTGGCCAGGAAAGCCTGGGCCAGAAAGCCCACCATATAGCAGGAATCAATAAACCTGCCCTGCTCGTCATAGATAAAGCACCTGTCAAAGTCCCCATCCCAAGCCACGCCAAAATCGGCTCCATGTGCTTTCACAGCTTCCGCCGTTGCCGCTTGGTTCTCCGGCAGCAGGGGATTGGGGACACCCTGCGGGAATTTCCCATCCGGGGTACAGCCCAGCTTCACCAGCTCAAAGGGAAGCTTTTTCCCCATAGCCTCAAGAACCGGACCAGCCGCCCCATTGCCGGCATTCACTACCACTTTGTAGGGCTTCAGGCATTTGACATCAATGTAGGAAAGCATGGCCTCCACATAGGCAGGAAGGATATCTGCTTCCTGCAAAGTTCCTCCACTTTGCACAGGTGGGAACTCTTCCTCCCCCACTTGCACTTCCAGCGCCTTGAAAAGCTCCTTGGATAAAGGCACGGAATCACGAGCCACAAACTTCATGCCGTTGTATTCCTTGGGATTGTGGCTGGCAGTGATCATAATGCCGCCGTCCAGTTCCAGATGAGGCACGGCAAAGTAAATCATCTCCGTCCCAACCACGCCGATATCCACCACCTCCGCGCCGGATTCCAGAAGCCCCTTAACCAGCACATCACGCAAAGACTCCCCGGAAAGACGCACGTCCCGCCCCACGGCAATTTTCTTTCCTTTTATCAAAGCAGGAAAGACCCGGCCTATGCCATAGGCCAGCTGCTCATTGACCTGGTCAGGATAAATGCCTCTTATGTCATAAGCACCAAAGCAAGATTTGCTCATCTCTCTCTCCCGACTTACTTCTTTAGAAACTCATGAATTGCACCCACAATCACATCCAGTTCCTTCTGCGTCAGCCCATGATGGCAGCCCACATAGAACCCATAATGGTCAATCCACTCTGCCACCGGGTAATCCTTCTCAATATCGCCAAAGATCTCCTGATAGATGGGCTGATTGAGGAGCGGCAGCATGGGACGGGTCTCGATATTCTTGGATTCGAGAAAATGGGTAATGTCCTCACGAGTGAAGGAGGCTTCCTTTTTCACTACAATGGGATACATCATGTAGGAATGATCTACATAATCAGGAGCTTCTGGCAACTGAAGCACATCTTTCGTGTCCTGCAACCTATCCGTCAAATAAGCCGCATTCTTCTTGCGGTTGCCCATGATGATGTCCCTGTTTTCCAACTGCCCCAAACCGATGGCTCCTTCCAGTTCACCGATGCGGTAGCTGTAACCCATCCTTACCATCATGAAACGCTTGTCCATCTGGGTCTTCATGCGCAGGGGGCAGACCTTGCGCGGGTCGGAGGCCAGGCATACTTCGCAGGTGCAGGCGCGGCCATGGGCAATGAGAGAACGGGAAATCTCAGCCATCTTCTGGTCATTGGTAATAATGACACCGCCCACGCCGGTGGTGATGGTATGTGC
Source organism: uncultured Veillonellaceae bacterium (assembly GCA_902773295.1). Lineage (GTDB taxonomy): Bacteria > Bacillota > Negativicutes > Selenomonadales > Selenomonadaceae > UBA3796. The sequence goes on from CACYDT010000036.1 coordinate 2,069, forward strand.
CACATAGGTAGAGAAGGCGCCAATCTCGCCAAAGCTGCCCACTTTTCTCCCCTTGTAGGTAGCAAAGTGCGCCTCGGCGCAATCCTCCATCACCCAAAGTCCGTGCTTCTCAGCAATTTCCATAATAGGATCCATATCGCAGGGCTGGCCGAACGTATGCACAGGAATCATGCCAATGGTGTTTGCCGTGATTTTTTCTTCAATTTTTGCAGGATCCATATTGTAGGTCACGGGATCCACATCCACAAACACAGGTGTAAGACCCGCATGCATGACAGCATTGGAGGTTGCTATAAAAGTAATCGCCGGAACCAGAACTTCGCTCTTTTCCGTCCAGCCGTGAATCTCCTTCATCACCTCCACGCCCACATGCAGGGCCGAGGTGCCGCTGTTGCAGGCAATGCCGTACTTCTGGTCATGGAGTGCCGCAAAGTCCTTCTCGAATTTGTGTACCATCTTCCCTTGAGACAGGCGGATCGCATCCAGCGCCTCATTGACATATTTTTTCTCAATATCGCTTACGTAGGCATAGCCGACACCAATCTTTTCCATTCCACATTCTCCATTCACACATAGATTAAAAATTCAAAATATGCTATAATAATAAATATCAATACAAACGCCACGAAAGGAGGCGGCATAAATGATTGACGAATTTGAACACATAAAGTTTTTGGCTGAAACCATAGCCGACAGCCTCCACCCCAAAAAGATTTACCTTTTCGGTTCTTTTGCCGAGGGAAGGAATACGGAAAGCAGCGACTACGATTTCTATGTGGTCATGCCTGACGATGACCACAGAAACACCGTAGACCTTATTGTGTCCGCCCAGAAATCCCTCCGTCATAAAAAGCAACGTGCCGTGGATGTCCTAGTTAACCGCCTTGGCACCTTTGATCTATTGAAAAAATCTCCCCTGACTGTTGAAAATGATGTCGCCACCAAAGGGGTGCTGATTTATGGATAAAGCAATTGACCCGCAAACCTGGCTGGCTCAGGCAAAACTTGAGTTAGAGGTTGCAAAGCACCTAGAGCAAGAATTCAGGCCTAAACCACTAGAAATAATCTGCTTCCACGCCCAGCAAACTGCTGAAAAGGCCATCAAGGCTGTAATCCTATACAGTGTGCCGCAAAATTCTGTTGTCAAAACCCACGACATTTCATTCCTCTTGAATAGCATAGACAAGGACAAATATCCATTTGAAGAGTATTTTTATGACTACGCTGATGAGCTATTCCCCTACAGTGTTGCCATCCGCTATCCTAATATGCTTCAAGACAGCATTGATGAGTACAAAACCACGCAAGCTCTAAATCATGCTGAAGAAATCCTACATTGGGCTATAGGAGCAATCCAGCAGGACTAAATATACGACTATATTCCAGCCATCTCCATCACTGCATAGCTATAGAGATGGCTTTTTGCGTGACCTGCAAAATCACCTTTCTATCTTCTCCAAAAAACAATCATAGGTTTTCTGTAATCCCTCCCGCAAGGAAGTTTTATGGCGCCAGCCCATCTCATGCAGTCTGCTTGAATCCAGCAATTTCCTTAGATTCCCGTCCGGCTTTTCCGTATCGAATTCCAATCTCCCCTCGTAACCCGTAATCTCTTTCAGCATCAGAGCCAAATCTTTAATGGAGATTTCTTCCCCCGTTCCCACGTTGATATGGCGGTCTCCTTCGTAGTTTTCCATCAGGAACAGGCAGGCATCTGCCAAATCATCTACATAAAGGAACTCCCTGCGGGGACAGCCCGTACCCCAGAGAGTGACAGCTTCGGTTCCATTCTTCTTAGCTTCGTGGAATCTTCTCATCAGGGCAGGA
>CACYDT010000037.1 GCA_902773295.1 uncultured Veillonellaceae bacterium
CCAGGCTTCCCACCGGCTGCCCTCTCTTCACAGGCGCCTCGATGATGCGAGGCATCTCGTATTCCACGGAAATCTCTTCCGCTTTCTCCCCTTGAAGGAGCGGGTAATCCACATCCGATGCCAGGCCGACGTTCACTTGATGCTCCTTGCCCCCCTTGACCCAAACGCGCCTCGATACCCTTTCCTTCGAAAGAACACGATGCATTCTCACGCCGGAAAACCCATAATCGAGCAAAGCCGCAGCATCAGCGAAACGACGCTTCGTATCGGGAGCATTCATGACAACAGCAATGAGCTCCACGCCATCGCGCTTGGCAGAAGCTGCCAAGCATCCGCCTGCCGCAAAGGTCCATCCGGTCTTGATGCCCGTAATGCCCCGGTAGACTCCCAGCAATTCATTGGTATTCTCCATGCCCAAGGTCTTCCCTTTCGGAGATTCCCAGCGCATCACCGCCGTCTTCCTGCCGACAAGATCGCGGAAGGACGGGTTTCTCATGCAGTACGCAGCAATCCTTGCCATATCCCGCGCCGTGGAAAGGTGCCGGTCATTCGGCAGCCCGTTGGGATTCTGAAAGGTCGTATCTTTGCAGCCGATTTCCTTCGCCTTCTCGTTCATGCGCCTCGCAAAGCTCTCCACCGAACCGTCCATGTGCTCGGCCACAGCAACTGCAGCCCCATTGTCGGAAACCGTCATCATCCCCAAAAGGAGGTTCTCAGCATCCACCTGTTCTGCTGGCTGCAAGCACAAAGCGGAATCCTCGGTCAAGGCCGCACGGGGGGACACCGTAATGACGGTCCGAGGTCTCATATTCTCCAAGCCAAGAATGCATGTCATCATCTTTGTCATACTGGCAGGCGGGCGTACTTCATCCGCATTTTTCTCATAAACGACCCTGCCCGTGGATGCCTCCACGAGAATCGCCGAAGAAGCTGCAATCGCCGGCTCTCCCATGCCCTCTGCAGCAGCCCGCGCTACAGGAGCCAAAAGGAAAAACCACAAACAACATACCAGTACACCGACATGGCAATTCAAAATCCTCACATTATCCATACTCCATTCTCATCTTTTTGGCATGGCCAGTTTCAGTGCATCACCAATCGTCTCTGCTCCATGGAGCTGGATCCCGTGAATATCATCCCTGAGCTGGCTGTAATTCTTCATGGGCATCACCACATGCCGGAAGCCAAGCCGTTTTGCCTCGTTGATGCGCAAATCTGCCTGTCCCACAGCCCTGACCTCACCGGACAGCCCAACCTCGCCAAACACAATGGTCTTAGGGCGAAGCAGGCGGTTGGCAAAACTGGAAGCCATTGCCACGCAGATGCCAAGGTCTGCTGCCGGCTCATCAATCTTGATGCCCCCGGCCACTTTTACATAAACATCACAGGTTCCAAGCGGAAGATGCACCCGTTTTTCCAGGACAGCCAGGAGAAGCTGGAGGCTCTTGACATCCACCGCATCCGAAGTACGCCTCGGAGGCACATATGGGGTAGGAGCCACCAAAGCCTGTACTTCCACGAGCAACGGACGAGTTCCCTCCACCGTGGGAATCACCACCGTGCCGGAATCTGCCTCGCGATCTGACAGAAAGAGCTTCGATGCATCGGGAACATCCAGAAGCCCCGTGTCCCGCATTTCAAACAGACCCAATTCATTCGTGCTTCCGAAACGGTTCTTCACCGCCCGAAGCACACGGTATTCCGCATTCCGCTCCCCCTCGAAATAAAGAACCGTATCCACGATATGTTCCAGGACACGGGGACCCGCCAGATTTCCCTCCTTGGTCACATGTCCGATGACAAAAACGGCAATGCCATTCGACTTGGCTATGCGCAAAAGCTCCACAGAGCATTCCCTCACTTGGGACACGCTTCCCGGCGCACTCTGCACATCCGGCCGGAAAACCGTCTGTATGGAATCAATGACAAGAAGCTCCGGCTTCACATTCTCCACATGCTTCTCAATGACCTCAAGATCTGTCTCGCTGACCACGAACAGTTTGTCTGCCAATGCCCTCAGGCGGTCTGCCCGCATGCGCACCTGGCGTGTGCTCTCCTCTCCTGTGACATAGAGCACGGTCTTCCCTTCGCGGGCCGTGTTCGCGCATACCCGGAGCGTCAGGCTGGACTTTCCAACACCGGGATCGCCCACGACAAGAACCATGGAGCCTGGGATCACGCCACCTCCCAAGACTCGGTCCAATTCCGGCGAACCTGTGGAAAAACGCGGCAAATCCTCCACTTCCACTTCCGCGATGGGCTTCGGCTTCTGCGCATCGGAAACCCCCAAACGGAGGCCGCTGTTTTCCGTTCGCCCGGATGCCGCAACCTCTTCCGTCATGGAATTCCATGCGCCGCATCCGGGGCATTTCCCCAACCATTTCATTGCCTCATAGCCACATTCCTGGCATACATATACTGCTTTCCGCTTTTTCGGCACAGCCTCACCTCCTCGCCAGTCCCTTTGCGATGCGTATACCCCATCGTCCCAGCCATATCAAGGCCCACAAGAGATTCAACAGGAAATTGACGGCCTTCCCGCGAATCCCCTGCGGCCCCAGTTTATTTTCCCGCATCGGCAACTGCCGCCGGTGCTTTTGCAGGGACAGCTTTCGGCTGTTTCTTCCCGAATTCCAATGCCTCCCCTGCCTTCTTCACATAGATGATATCCCCTGCCTTGAATTCCCTTCCCAGAAGGCGTGAAGCGATCTCATCCTCCACCATTCTCTGGATGGCACGCTTGAGGGGACGGGCGCCATACTTGAAATCCGTTCCCTGTTCCACCAGGAGCATCTTGGCGGCAGGACTGAATTCCAGCCCGATTTCCTTTTCCTGCAGGCGCCCTTTCACATCCCGCAGGAGAATATCCACAATTTTTGCCAGTTCCGGCTTGCCCAGTGGATGGAATACGAGCATGTCGTCCACACGGTTCAGGAATTCAGGCTTGAACACGCGGCGCACTTCCTCCAGCACCTTTTTCCTTGCCGTCTCATACTGTTCCTCATCCGACTCCTCTTTCGCAGCAAACCCCATAGAAGCCGCCGACTGCCGCAAAAGATTTGCCCCTGCATTGGATGTCATGATAATGACCGTGTTCCTGAAATCCACGGTGCGCCCCTGGCCGTCCGTCAGGCGGCCGTCTTCCAGAACCTGCAAAAGAATATTGAACACATCCGGGTCTGCTTTCTCGATCTCATCCAGGAGAATGATGGAATAAGGATGGCGCCGCACCGCATCGGTAAGCTGGCCGCCCTCCTCATAGCCCACATAGCCCGGAGGAGCGCCTACCATACGGGAGACAGAGTATTTTTCCATATACTCGGACATATCGAAGCGGACAACGGCATCCTCGCTATCGAACAGAGCCGCTGCCAGAGCCCTTGCCAGCTCTGTTTTTCCCACGCCGGTAGGACCGAGGAACAGGAAGGAACCAATGGGGCGTTTCGGATCCCGAAGCCCCGCCCTTGCCCTTCGCACTGCCTTGGAAATGGCAGTCACGGCTTCTTCCTGCCCGACGACACGGCGGCCCAGAACCTTCTCCATATTGAGGAGCCGCTCCGATTCCTTGGCAGCGATCTGCTTCACGGGAATCCCTGTCCAAAGAGCCACCACATCGGCAATGTCATCTGCCGTCACCGTGATATGGTTCATCTCACGCTTTTCCCACTTCTGCTTTGCCGCTTCCAGCTCTTCTTTCACATGCTGCTCATCATCGCGGATCTTTGCGGCTCGTTCGTATTCCTGCGCCGTAATGGCAGCTTCCTTCTCACAGCCAAGCCGTTGGAGCTTTTCCTCAATTTCCTTCACATCCGCAGGCTGGGACACCATCTTCATGCGCACCATGGAAGCCGCCTCATCCATGAGGTCTATGGCCTTGTCCGGAAGGAAGCGATCCTGGATATAACGGTGAGCAAGCTTCACCCCTGCTTCCAATGCCTCATCCTGGATCTTCGCGCGATGGAATGCCTCATACTTATCCCGCAGCCCCCGCAGGATCCCGATGGCATCCTCCACCGTAGGCTCCTCCACCATAATGGTCTGGAACCTCCGGGAGAGCGCCGCATCTTTCTCCAGATATTTCTTATACTCATCCAGCGTCGTCGCGCCGATGATCTGGATTTCACCGCGGGAAAGAGCCGGCTTCAGAATATTGGCAGCATCCAATGCCCCTTCGGCTGCTCCAGCCCCGACAAGCGTATGCATCTCATCAATGAAAAGAATCACATCCCCTGACTTGACAATCTCCTCGATCACGCCCTTCAGCCTCTCCTCAAATTCCCCGCGATACTTGGCTCCCGCCACAAGCGTCGCCATGGAAAGGGACACGACCTTTTTCTTCTGGAGCATGTGCGGGACACTGCCCTGGACAATGCGCTGGGCAAGCCCCTCTGCAATAGCAGTTTTTCCGACCCCAGGCTCACCGATGAGTACGGGATTGTTCTTCGTACGGCGGGAAAGGATCTGGATGACTCTCTGGATCTCCCCCTGCCGCCCGATGACAGGATCCATCTTATCCTGGCGGGCCAGGTCATTGAGGCATCGCCCATACTTGTTCAAGAGCGGGGTCGCCTTCCCGCCGGCAGCCTTGCCCTGCGATGTGCCGGACGATGTACCTCCCTGTGCCGTACCGCCCAAAAGTGCCAAAATCTTCTCGCGCAGTTCCTCAAGATTCATCCCCAAGGATTCCAGAACCTTCACTGCGGCGCATTCCGGCTCGTTCAGGATGCTGAGCAGGATATGCTCCGTACCGATATAATTATGGCCAAGACCCTGGGCTTCGCTGACTGTCATTTCCATGACATGCTTGGCAATCGGTGTATAGTAGGGGTTGTCCACAGGATAGGATGCATCGTTCACGCCGCTGCCCTCCACCTGATGGAGCACCGTGGCAAAATCCAGCCCACTGGCAGCAAGCGCCCTGGCTGCTACGCCGCCGCGCTCGTGCAAAAGCCCAAGAAGAAGATGATCCGTGCCAATATAGTCCTGCTCCATCTCCTGTGCCTGATACTGGGCGAACTCTATGGCCTTGATCGCCCGATTCGTAAAGCGGTTTCTTGTACTCATACCTCAACCTCATTCAACTCTGTGCACCGACAATATTTTGCGGACAGCCTCCGCCCTCATTCTGTCGAGCTCACTGCCTGACATATTGTCACTTCCGGCAAGGTTCTGCAAATAACTCGTACGGCTTCCGATGAGAATCTCCGAAAAACACGCAGCGCATGCCTCGCCAATGAATCCCATATCAACGCCCAGACGCACCTTGCTCAAAAGATCCAGGACTTCCTTTTCCGACAGAGAACGTGCATGGCACAAGATGCCATAGGCTCTCCATACAGAGTCCTCCAGCTGGTCTTTCCGATAAAGTTCCAATGCCTTGCGAGCCCGGCGCTCATGGGAGACGATCTCCTTCGCGGCGCTCTTGAGATTCCCGACAATTTCCTCCTCGGAAAATCCAAGGGTCAACTGGTTCGATATCTGGAAAATATCCCCCTGCCACTCCTGGTCATCCTCCCCATAGAGCGCCCGGACGGAAAGTCCCAATTGCTGGGAGATATTGATGATATTGTTGATATTCCGCGTATAGACCAGCCCGGGCAAATGCAGGAGCACAGAAGCCCTGAGGCCCGTGCCGAGATTCGTAGGGCAGGACGTGAGATAGCCCATCTTTTCATCAAAAGCCACATCCAGCTGCGATTCCACGAGATCATCGATGCCGGATGCCATGGACAGGGGATTGTCCAGATCAAGACCATTCACCATGCACTGAATGCGCAAATGGTCTTCCTCGTTTACCATGACACTTACATGGCGTCCCTGGCTGATGAATACCACACGATGCTGTGGGCTCCGCAGGAAATTTCGGGTGATCAGACGCTTCTCGATCAGAACCTCACGTTCCAGCGGGCTTGTCCTGTCCATATCCACAACATCAAAGGACTGTCCCACAGCATGCTCCATCTCCGGCAGGACAGACGATGCCATCTCCTGCACTTTTGCAAGCTGTGTGAAATCTGCCCGATTCGGGAAAGGAATTCCCCGGAAATTCCGCGCCAGGCGAATCCGGCTGGAGAGCACCACATCGCTCTCCCTGCCGCCGATATTCAGCCAGGGCAGACTCGCGCTGCCAAAGAGATCAGCGATTGCCATCTTCCATTCCCCCTTCCCTCGCGCCGAGTTCCTTTTCCAGAACCCGGATGCGGTCACGATACTCTGCCGCCTTCTCATATTCTTCCTGCTGGACAGCCTCCCGAAGCTTCCTCCGAAGCATCTCAATCTCATGCTTCATTTCCAAGGCACCGCCGGAGCGATGGGGAATCTTGCCACTGTGGACACTGGATCCATGCACCCTGCGAAGCAACGGTTCCAATTGCTGCCGAAAAGTGTCATAGCACACGGAGCACCCGATCTTCCCCGTCTGCTGGAAATCCTGGTAACTCATCCCGCAATTCGGGCAAACCAGTTCATGGCGCCGTGAATCATTCCCGGACTCTGCCGCATTGCTGAACACGCCCTTGAGGAAATCATCCACGGACATGCTGTTCTGCGGAGATGCAAACATCGTGCTGCCATAGCCGGACGCACACTCCTCGCAGAGATTTTTCTCTATCTTTCCATTCGGTCCGATCTGGACAATATGGATATAGGCTTCGTTCTTGCCACATTCATCACAAACCATTTCCATACACACCTTCCTAAGAAAAGTTCTTCAACGTCAATAGAATCGATTTGAGAAGCCTTACCCGTTCCTGGACAGTCATAGTCTCCGACTGGTAGGCCGAGGCAATCACCTGCATCATAAGCGCTGCCTCCCGGTTGCTTATCATCTGATGCTGCAGGAGATAGCGAACCATTGACTGCACCTCGACAAACTCCGTCTTGTCGTTGATTTTCTCCAGCATATCCTGGTACACGAGATTTTTCAACGGAATCTGGACAATCCGGATATACCCCCCCAAACCTCGCCGTGATTCCACTACAAAGCCCTTGTCCTGCGTGAAACGCGTAGAAAGCACATAGCTGATCTGCGATGGCGCACAGGAAATCTTATCCGCGATATCCGTCCGCCGAAGCTCCACTTTTCCGTCCTCTTTCGTCGCGAGCTGGCGCAGGATGTATTCTTCAATCAAATCTGCAATGTTGCTCATGTCGCATCACCTTCACAAAATATCATTGACTATTTGACTTTTCACTTTCTCTATTATAACGCAGTTGCGACGCAAAAGCTAGTCCCTTTCGGGATTCAAATTTTGCCCATGGGCAAAATTTCCCGATCATCGTTTCGACGGACCGATACATTCCTGCGATTCTGGCAATATCCGTCATCTCCATATTGAAAAAGATCCCGTCATGGAGTAGAATAATTTCAGGATATTATAGAAGGAAGAAATTGGGTGATTGGTTCATGGACAAAGAACAAATCCTGCGCCTTCTCCGTGCGCAAGTCAATGTAGGCGGGCACATCATCGGGGCATCCGTAGGATCCGGCATTACGGCAAAACTGGCAGCCATGGGCGGCGCGGATCTTCTGCTTGCGCTTGCTGCCGGCCGCTATCGCATCATGGGGCGAAGTTCCTTCAGCAGTTTCTTCTGCTATGGAAACAACAACAGACTGGTCATGGAACTGGGGACACGGGAAATCTTCCCCATTGTCCGGGATGTTCCCCTTCTTTTCGGGCTGATGGCCAGCGACCCCACCATCCATCTGTACGATTACCTGAATGTAATCAAGGACAGCGGCTTTTCCGGCATCGTGAACTCCCCAACCCTCTCCCTGATCGACGGCAGGTTCCGTCTGGCACTGGAAGAAGAAGGAACCTCCTATGACCGTGAGATTGCCGCCATCCGCATGGCAAGCCATCTGGGATTGGTGACCATGGCCTTTGTCACGAACGAAGAGGAAACAAGGAAGATGATCGACGCAGGGGCGGACATGATCTGCGCCCACTTGGGCTTGACCCGCGGAGGGATTCTGGGAGCCAAGCATTATCTGTCCCTTGGAGATGCCCGAAAAACCGTGAAGAAGATCTATTCCATCTGCAAGGAACGGAACCCGGAAATCCTGCGGATGGTCTATGCCGGCCCTGCCAATACCCTCAAGGACATGCGCTATTTGCTCCAGAACACCGACTGCCATGGATATATCGGCGGATCGACCTTCTCGACCGCATTCCCATGGAATCCTCCATCTATGACACCGTACGCTCCTTCAAACGGCAGGACCACAAGGAAACGGAAGATTCCCTGAGCCGCCTGATGGAAAGGAAATGGGGAGCAAACAATCTGGTGGAATGCATGAAGGACTACATTGAGGAACATTACATGGACACGGTCCACCTGGGAGATCTTGCCTTGGTGTCCCATATGTCATCCTCCTTCCGTCCCGACAAGGCTGTCAACATCCATAAGAAGGGCTTCAAGGAATACATCGCAGATCTGGCCGCAAGCGTAGGAAAGAAATCGCTGGACAGTGTCCAGGAAGTCATGGATGCGCTCTCTGCGCGCATCGCCCACTTCAAGAAACATGGCTGCCGCGCCAGCGACCACGGCTTGGATTATGTGATGTTCCGCCCGGCGACCATGGACGAGGTGAATTCCGTTTACAAGAAGGCTCTTTCCGGAGCGGCCGTCAGCACGGAAGAGGCCGAGGCATACCAGACGGCAGTGCTCCTGCACCTCGCCAGGGAATACCATAAGAACGGCATCGTCATGGAAATCCATTATTCCTGCAGCCGCGACAACAACGAGAAAATGTTCGAGCTGCAGGGTCCGGACACGGGCTTTGACATGATTGCCCAGACCACCTGCATCGGCAATTTGGCAAAGTTCATGAGCGAGCTCTACAAGACCGATGAACTCCCCAAGATGATCCTGTTCAGTCTGGACAGCACAGACTTCGACCGCATCGCCACCTTGATGGGATGCTTCCAGGGCACCGATGCGCCGGGCAAGATCCAGATGGGATCCGCATGGTGGTTCCTCGACACGAAGGACGGCATGGAGAAGCAGATGCGCTCCCTGGCCAGGCTTTCCCTCTTGGGCAATTTCGTGGGCATGCTGACAGACTCCCGTTCCTTCCTCTCCTACACGCGCCATGACTACTTCCGCCGCATCCTCTGCAATCTGGTTGGGGAATGGGTGGAACTTGGCCAGTACCCGAACAAGGAAGTCTCCCTGCAGAAGATTGTCGAAGGCATTTGCTACAAGAACGCCGTTCGTTATTTCGGAATCGACAAAAAATAAGGAACTGTAGCGAAATAAACGAGACAAGATTGCTGAGGATAAATTCGTGTGGTCAAGGATGAGGAAGGAGGCATAGCGGGCTACGCCGACTGACAAAGACGCAGATCCACGCGGATTTAGACCAGCAAGATGTCTAGTTTATAAGTCTACAGTTCCTGAAAGACGAACGAATTGAAGAAGTCATAGCTGCTCACAAGGAAGAGCAGCTGGAAATGGCATGGTGAAATGCTTAGGAAAACAAGAAAGAGCATATTGCAGGAACTCCGCAGCCAAAGGGAGCAGGGCAGCATCATCGTTGGCATCGGCACAGGCATGGGGCTTGCGGCGAAATGCAGCGAAAAAGCAGGTGTGGACTTCCTTGCGCTCTACCATTCCGGCCGTTTCCGCATGGTGGGGCGGGGAGTCCTTTCCGGGCTTCTCGCCTACGGCGATGCCAATGGGATTGTGCGGCAGATGGGACAGGAGGTTCTTCCCTTGATCAAGAAAACCCCCGTGCTGGCAGGAGTCTGCGGCACGGATCCCTTTCGGGTGATGGAAATTTTCCTGAGCCAGCTCAAAAAGCAAGGCTGGATTGGGGTGCAGAATTTTCCAACCGTTGGCATCATTGACGGGAGATTCCGCGCAAACCTGGAAGAAACGGGAATGGGGTACGCCTTGGAAGTGGACATGATTCGTGAAGCCCATAAGCTGGACTTGCTCACATGCCCCTATGTTTTCGACCCGGAACAAGCCAAGTCCATGACGGAGGCCGGGGCAGATATCCTCGTAGCTCACATGGGGCTGGAAGTCAAGGACACCAAGGACTTTGAGGCGGAGGCCGCCTTGGAGAACTGTTGCGGAAGGCTTCGGGACATCATCAAGGCTGGGCGCAGGGAAAACCCGGATGTTCTGGTTCTTTGCCACGGAGGACCCATCGAGGATCCGGAGGATGCAGCTTATATCATCCGGGAAGTTCCGGAAATCGATGGTTTTTTCGGAACTTCCTCCATTGAGCGCCTCACCACGGAGCGCGGCATGACGGCACAAGCCGAAGAGTTCAAGGCCATCCGTAGATAAGATAAGGAACTTTTCACGAGCGGTCAAACAGGAAACTGATGAAAAAGAAACGAAGCCTAAAGAGGTATCTCCTCTCTAGGCTTCGTTTGGCATTCAAGAATCTTGCCCCAGCGCTTCTTTCAGCACCTCAGCATTCTTCTTCATCGTATTGATATAAGCATCCATGGCCGCCTCATTGGCTTCTCCCGTCACGACGGGATCCAGGGAATAGATCCTTCCTCCGGTCTCCCGTGCAATGGTTTCCGCAGCATTTGGAGAATACTGCGGCTCGGTGAAAATCACCTTCACCGGAAGGCTCTTCACCTGCTCAATGGTCGCCTCCAATTCCTGGGGGCTTGGTTCCGTCCCAGGCTCGCGCTCCACAACGCCTACGATATTCAGCTTGAACTCCTTGGCAAAGTAAGGAAATGCTTCATGGAACGTCACAATATCCTTATGGGGCAAGGAATCCAGTTCCCCATGCATATCCTCCCTGAGCTTTTCCAGCTTCATCACATAGTCCAGTGCATTTTTCCGGTATTCCTTGTCATGTGCCGGATCTGCCTCGCAGAGCTGGAAGGTGATTTCCTTCACTTGGGCGATGGCATAGGTGATGCTCATCCATACATGAGGGTTCGGCTCATCGCCGTCTTTCAGCAGATGGATATCCTCGCTCTTGGAGGCATCGATGATCTTGAGTTTCCCGTTCTGCTTGACAGCCTTATCGAGAAAATTCTCCATGCCGCTGCCGTTGACGACAAGGACATCCGCAGACTCCAAAGTCTTCATGTCTTCCGTGGTCAACTGGTAATCGTGCAGGCAACCCGTCTGAGGCTTTGTCATGTTTACGACCTCCACCCCGTCAATCCCCTTCGTGATGTTGATGACATCAAGATACATGGGATAGAACGACGTCACAATGCGGAAGCCTGCCTTCCCCGCATCCTGATGGCCACAGCCTGAAAAAAGCAGGCAGAACAACAGAGAAAGGCATAGGACACTTATTTTCTTCAATTTGGAACGCACCTCTTTTGATTTGCTCTATCCTTCCATGAAAGCCTCACAACTGTATGGAAGCTGCACCGGCCAGAGTTGTCCTCGCCTCTTTCATGATGCCCTCGACGATTGCCTGCACAGGCTCGATCTTCTTCAGCGGGATGAGGCTCTGACCTGCCTGCATCATGCCGTTCTCCGTATCCCCGTCCACGGCTGCCAGCTTGTTCGTACCTGCAGCTTTGTCAAGAAGTGTCTGCTTTTCTGCCTTGCCGGAATACTCCAAGGCAAGGAACTCCTCCGAGAACTTGTTCTTGATGCCGCGCACAGCGCCTCCTATGGTAATGCCGGTAACAATGGTATCCGTATCGACGGCCTCGATGAGCTTCTGCTTCACGTTCCCATGCAAAGGGCATTCCTCCGCAACGAGGAAACGCGTCCCTATCTGCACGCCTGCCGCACCCATGAGAAGGGCTGCCGCAAGGCCGCGCCCATCGGCAAATCCTCCTGCCATGATAACGGGAATCTTCACTTCCGGAATCACCTGCGTCATAAGTGCCATAGTCGTGAGGACACCGATATGACCGCCGGCTTCCATGCCTTCCACCACCATGGCATCCGCGCCCTTGGCCTCCACACGCTTTGCCAGCTTCACATTTGGCACCACGGGGATGACCTTGACACCCGCTGCGTGGAATTTCTCAAAATACGGCACGGGATTTCCTGCCCCCAATGTCACGAAGGCAGGCTTCTCCTCGCAAATCACATCCACGATTTCATCCTTGTTCGGTGCCATAAGCATGACATTGACGCCAAAAGGACGGTCTGTGAGCGTACGGCAACGGCGGATCTCATCACGGGTATATTCCGTTGTCCTGCCGCCTGTGGAAATGATTCCCGCACCACCCGCATTGGATACGGCGGAAGCCAGGCTTGCATCAGAGATCCAGGCCATTCCTCCCTGCAGAATAGGATATTCGATTCCAAGAAGTTCCGTAAGTTTGTTTGCCATATAATAACCTCCCTCAATAGTTCCTTTCTACTTCATACGCAGGAAAAGTTCCCTGCCCGCGGCATATGCGTTAGCTCATCATTCCATGAACGCTTTCAGCAAGTCCGCCAAGGCCTCCTGATCTTCCGCCCCCATCGTCTCCCGCGCCGAATGCATGGACAGGACAGGGACGCCGATATCCATCGTACGCACAGGAACCAGAGAAGAAGCAATCGAGCCCAGAGTGGATCCGCCCTTGCTGTCCGACCGATTCACAAAGCGCTGCCATAAAATCCCATGCTCTTCGCAGAGAGAGCGGACAATTGCCACCGCTTCGGCATCGCCTGCATAAGACTGGTTCGCTGCCTGCTTGAGAACAACACCTTTCCCTAGCAAAGGCTTGATGACCGGGTCACCCGCATCCACATGGTTCGGATGAAGCCCATGGGCTACATCCACCGAAAGCAGGAATCCCGAGGAAATATCGGCAAAAAGCTCCTCTGCGGCCAAGCCCAGAGAAGAATACATGCGCTCCAGAACCTGCATGAGCAACGCCGACCCTGCTCCCTGCTTCGTCCGGCTGCCCACTTCCTCATTGTCAAAAAGAGCAATCATGCGGCATCCCGTTTCCGGGTGCGCTGGGAGCATCCCATCCAAACAGGCCCGGACAGATGTGAGATTGTCCAACCTCGGCGAGGACAAGAACTCCTCCTGCAACCCGAAAGTACAGCCATCCTCCGCACAATAGGCAGAGAAGTCATAGGAAAGAATATCCGTCGTGGAAACCATGAGCTCATCGGAGAGCCATTCCAGGAAAAAATCGGCGCCCCCATCCTCTCCCACATCCTTGGCCGGCAACAGCATTGCCAGTGGAATCATATCCTTTTGGCAGTTCAGCCCCCCCTTCTCATTGACCTCGCGATCCATATGGATGGCAAGCCCCGGAACCGTAAGCAACGGGCGGCCGAAATCCATAAGCCTGGCTTCGGGATGGAACGCATCCTTCCCACGCAATACCACCTTGCCTGCAAGAGACAAAGGCCGATCCAGCCAGGAACGAAACACCACTCCCCCATAGGCCTCCACATTGAGCATGCCATAGCCTTCCTTCACAAACCCTGTCTCCGGCTTCAGCCGCAGACAGGGAACATCCGTATGGGCTGCCGCCATGCGCAGTGCCCCGGGCTCGTTTCCGAAAGCAAATGCCAGCAATGTGGATCCATAAACCCTCAGGAAGTACCGTCCCCCCCATTCCAGCTTCCACGGCTGTTCCGGAAAGATTTCCCGAAAGCCAGCCTCCTCGAACTCCTCTGCACCGGCCGCCACCGCATGGAACGGAGATGTGCACCTCCCGATGTATTCCAAAAGCCGTTGAGCTGCCTCAGGCATCTCTCTCCCCCCTCACGATTATCATACCACCACTTCATCTCAAACTGCAAGAAACAGCAACCAAAACTCCGTGCGAAACAGTGTTTCGCACTACGCCCTTACACGAAAACTAAGCTCATCTGCGCCCTTGCGGGCTTGATTCGCTAATTTTTCATAGTAAAAGAAAAAAGCTGCCATGCTTCCACACGGCAGAAACCACTCACAACCATATATGCAGTGCATCAAGCATTCATCAGGGAACGCAGCCTGACATGCTCATTGCTTTTCTCGAAACGGCTTGTTCCGTTCTGTGTTCTGGTATTCAATGTATCAACATACGCCTGGGCGCCATTGGCAATGCTCTTCGACAAATTCGTCCCATCGGAAAAAATTTTCCCGGCTGTGCGCGAAAAAGCCCCCTTGCCAATCTTTACCTCGGAACCGAAATTCGACACATCGGTATAGGACTTGTCCACAGAATGAATCTTTCCCGTCAGATGCGTGCCATCGGTATAAATCCGCTTCTCCGCACGCGTAAAATCTCCCCGGCCAATCTTCACCTCGGAACCGAAATTCGACACATCGGTATAGGACTTGTCTACGGCATGGATCTTCCCCGTCAAGTTCGTGCCGTCGGTATAGATCCGCTTCTCCGCACGTGTAAAATCTCCCCGGCCAATCTTCACCTCAGAACCGAAATTCGACACATCCGTGTAGGACTGATCCACAGAATGGATTTTTCCCGTCAAGTGCGTGCCATCATGGAAAATCCTGTTGTTTCCTTTGATGAAGAGACTCGCACCTGCATGCGTCTCATTCCCGAAGTTCGAGACCGTGGCATAGGAATTGTCCTGGGCAGAAATCCTCGCAGTTCCGCGATAGCCGTTCTGAATGACCTCCCGGTTCGTCCGGAGGAACTGGCTGGAACCCCATTTGGATCTATCCAGCACTTCCGAAAGCCCTGTGATCGCGATTGCCATAACACCTCACCATCTTTCCTTAAATTGTTTCTCCATCCCTATCCTTAGGGACACACGGGCATTCTTTGAATTTTTCTTGATATACTTAGGTCTATTATATAACAAAATCCACGGAATTGCAAATCCTTCTGGAATTATTTGAAAAATATTACAAGAAGAAAACGACTGCCGTATCACCATACGACAGCCGTTCTTTTCCTTATATGTTTCGGATCAGCCGAGAATAACGAGGGAATCCCCGTTCTTGACAGCCTGGCCGGCAGAAACGTTGAATGCCTTGACCGTTCCTGCAGCGTCAGCAGTGATCTCGTTCTGCATCTTCATAGCCTCGAGGATGAGAAGGACATCGCCTGCTTGGACGCTCTGGCCGACATTGGCAACAAGCTTCACAATCTTGCCGGGCATCGGAGCATCAATGGAATGCTCACCGGCACCGGCGGCCTGGGTAGCCTTAGGAGCAGCGGGGGCAGCAGGAGCAGCGGGCGCAACAGGAGCAGCGGGCGCAACAGGAGCAGCAGGCGCAGCCTTCTTGGGCGCAGGAGCGCCAGCAGCCTTTACTTCCTCGACCTCAACCTCATAAGCAGTGCCATTGACAGTGATATTAAATTTTTTCATTGAAAATTCCTCCAAATTCCATTCTCAGATAATAAATCTAACAGTTCCTCAACGATTGTTGCGTGCGGCAAGCGCCCAGACATCACTGCGCTTGATGCGGACAGCAATGACCTTGTTGCCCATCATCTGCTGTACAGCGGCAGAAATGGCAGCTACAACCTCAGGCTTGATTTCCTTGTCACTCATGACCAAATCCCCCTATACCCTTACAACGGAATATTGCCATGCTTCTTGGCCGGACCAACCTCACGCTTGCTCGCCAGTGCATTGAGAGCCGTAATGATGCGGGGACGGGTCTCCTTCGGCTCAATGACCATGTCAGCATAGCCGCGCTCCGCTGCCTTGTACGGAGTAGCGAATTCCTCCACATACTCGGCCGTCTTGGTATCCTTGTCCGGATCCTTGCGGAAAATGATATTTGCCGCACCGGCAGGACCCATGACCGCGATTTCCGAAGTCGGCCACGCCATAACCTGATCAGCTCCAAGCTCACGGCAGCACATAGCGATATAGGATCCGCCATAGGCCTTGCGGGTAATGACCGTGACCTTGGGAACCGTCGCCTCGCTGTATGCATAAAGCATCTTCGCGCCATGGCGGATAATGCCCAGATGCTCCTGGTTGACGCCAGGCAGGAAGCCAGGAACATCGACAAGATTCACAAGAGGAATGTTGAACGCATCGCAGAAGCGGATGAAACGGGAGGACTTGTCAGAAGCATCCACGTCCAGACAGCCGGCCATAACACTGGGCTGATTAGCGATAATGCCGACGCTGCGCCCATCAAAACGTGCAAAGCATGTGATGATGTTCGTGGCAAAATGCTCATGCACCTCATAGAACTCGCCGTTATCCACAATAGCAGCAATAACATCTTTCATGTTGTACGGTGCGTTGGGATTGTCGGGAATCACCGTATTGAGGCTCTCCTCCTGACGATCCGGGTCATCCCCGGTATCCACAATCGGCGCATCCTCCATATTATTGCTGGGCAGGAAGGAAAGGAGATAGCGGATCTGCTTGATGCAATCCTCCTCGTCCTCAGCCGCAAAATGAGCCACACCGCTCTTGGAGTTGTGAGTCATCGCGCCGCCCAGAGCCTCCGCCGTAATCTCCTCCGCCGTAACGGACTTGATAACCGCAGGGCCGGTGATGAACATCTGGCTCGTATTCTTCACCATATAGATGAAGTCCGTGATGGCCGGAGAGTACACAGCACCGCCCGCGCAAGGCCCCATGATAACGGAAATCTGGGGAATCACGCCGGAAGCCGCCGTGTTGCGGTAGAAGATACCGGCATAGCCGGACAGGGCATCCACAGCCTCTTGGATACGGGCACCGCCGGAATCATTGATTCCAATGCAGGGAGCGCCCATCTTCATGGCAAGATCCATGACCTTCCAAATCTTATGGGCATGCTTCTCGCCAAGAGAACCGCCTTCCACGGTAAAATCCTGGGCAAAAGCATAGACAAGACGTCCGTCGATGGTGCCATAACCTGTCACGACACCCTCTCCCGGCAGCTCTTTCTTCTCCTGTCCAAAATTCGTGCAACGGTGTTTCATGAACATATCAAGCTCGACAAAAGTGTTCTCATCGAAGAGCTTCTCAATGCGCTCACGCGCAGTCATCTTGCCCTTCTCATGCTGTTTGTCGATGCGGCTCTGGCCGCCCCCCATCATGATATGTTCTTTCTTTGACTTCATTAATTCAATTTTTTCCTGAACAGTAGCCATTTCTACCTCCTAATAGCTATCAGCGTTGTTCTTTCCATGCAGTTTTGCATTGGGTATCAAAACTATCTCTCAATCACGCTGGCAGAGTTCGAGGAGAACACCATGGGTGGCTTTCGGATGAAGGAAAGCGATCATCGCACCGCCGGCTCCCTTGCGGGGCTTCTCATCAATGAGCTTCACGCCCTTCTCCTTGAGATCCGCCAAAGCATTCTCAAGGTTATCAACGCGCAGCGCGATGTGCTGGATGCCTCCACGGCCGCCGTTCTTCTCAATGAACTTCGCAATCGGGGAAGAATCCTCCGTTGCGGCAAGAAGCTCAATCTCGCTGCCGTTGGGCGTCGGATAGAAGCCCGTCGTAACCTTCTGGTCTGCTACTGTCTCCTCGCCTGTAGAGGGAAGCCCCAGCGACTCGCTCCAGAATGCACCGACTTCCTTGAGGTCACTGACCGCAATGCCGATGTGATCCACACCTAAGATTTTGAACATTTGATTTACCTCCTCTGGATACCCAGATTTTATATATTCCAGAGTCCATAAGCATTTTCCCATGGGAGAACTGCTTATGGCTTCTGCATATACCGAAGAACATTCTTCTCATGCAGGAAATCTTCCTGCTCCTCAGTAAAAAACGCTTTATTTCAGCATTTCACGCATGATATCGCCGACCACGGTATAGGGATCCGCCTTGTGCTGCTGGAACTGCTCAACATAGTTGTCAAGGCGTCCCGTATCCACGATCTTGCCATTAATATAGCGACTGAGATTGCTGTTCAGGATATCCAGCATCTCATCCTTCGCACGTTTCGTGCGGCGCTCGGCAAGTATTCCCTTCTCCGTAATATAATCCCTATGCTTCTGCACATTTGCGAGAAGCTCTTCGATTCCTTCGCCCTGGTTGGCAACCACCTTCTGGATGGGAGGCCTCCAATCCGTCATAAAGCTGTCCAGGTCAAGCATCATGTTGATTTCCCGAACGAGCTTGTCTGCACCGGGCAAATCCGATTTATTGATGGTGAAGAGGTCTCCGATTTCCAGGATACCGGCCTTGATTGCCTGGATATCATCGCCCATGCCCGGAATAAGCACTACCATCGTCGTATCTGCAGCCTTGACAATATCCACCTCAGACTGGCCAACGCCAACCGTCTCAACAATGATGATATCCTTGCCAAAAGCATCCATGGCCTTGACTGCATCTGCCGTCTTGTGGGACAATCCACCCAAGCTGCCGCGCGTCCCCATGCTGCGAATAAACACGCCTTCATCCATGGTCAAGCCATTCATGCGAATACGATCGCCGAGGATCGCACCGCCCGTAAAAGGACTCGTCGGATCAACGGCAATGATGCCCACCGTCTTGCCCTGCTTGCGGTACTCCTTCGCAATCTTGTCCGTCAACGTGCTCTTTCCGGCACCGGGAGGGCCTGTGATTCCCAGTACGTAGGCATTTCCCGTATGAGGATAGAGCCTTGTCATGATTTCTGTGGCTTCATCGTACTCGTTCTCGATGGCTGTAATCGCTTTCGACAAAGCAAGACGATTGCCGCCCAAAAGCTCTTCCACTATATCCATTGCTTCACCACCTGTTTATCGGTTTCCTATCCAACAAAAGAAAGGATTCTTTTCCTAAGGATTTCCTCAATAAAATGGATGACGGCAACAGACTGCTGCTGTCATCCATTTCTTCCTACCTATTTCCGAGGATGAAGCAGCATCAGGCTTTTACATTCGCCTTGATGAACTCCACCACATCGGAGGTCGGCGTGCCAGGCGTGAACACCTCTGCAATGCCAGCTTCCTTCAGTGCGGGAATATCCCCTTCGGGAATGACGCCGCCACCAATGATGAGCACGTCCTTCATGCCCTTCTCACGGATAAGGTTCACAACCTTGGGGAAGAGATGGGGATGCGCCCCGGAAAGGATGCTCATTGCTACAACATTGACATCCTCCTGCAAAGCCGCCTCAGCAATCTGCTCCGGCGTCTGACGGAGGCCTGTATATACGACCTCGAAACCGGCATCACGAAGTGCACGGGCAACAACCTTCGCACCGCGATCATGTCCATCAAGGCCGGGTTTTGCAACTAATACTCTGATTTTCTTGTCCATTTCAAATTCCCTCCATACTATCGACCAACAGAATTAAAGGCTCACATGCGCCTCGTACTCACCAAAGACTTCACGCATTACGCCGCAGATTTCGCCGAGCGTTGCATAAGTCTTGACAGCCTTCAGGATATGCGGCATGAGGTTCTCGCTCTCATCCTTCTTGCAAGCTTCCTTCAGCTCTGCCAAAGCGGCCTTCACGGCCTCATTGTCACGGCCCTTGGTCATCTTGTTGATCGGCTTGCCCGCCTTGAGGTCGGCAAGCTTCTTGCACTGCTCAACACCAACAGAAGCATCGACTTTCAGGAGACCCTTGGGAGGCTCTTCTTCCATCGTGTACTCGTTGACGCCGACAATGATGCGGCGCTTGTTCTCGACATCCATCTGCCACTTGTAAGCGCTGTCCTGGATTTCCTTCTGGATATAGCCCTTCTCAATGGCTTCGACAGCACCACCGAGCTCATCAATCTTCTTGATGTATGCAGCAGCCTCGTCATAAATACGATCCGTCATGGCCTCTACATAATAGGAGCCGGCAAGCGGATCGATGACATCGGCAAGACCGGACTCGTTCGCAACAATCTGCTGCGTACGAAGAGCGATCGTGACGGACTCCTGCGTAGGAAGCGCCAATGCCTCATCGCGGGAATTCGTGTGGAGGGACTGCGTGCCGCCCATGACAGCAGCCGCCGTCTGGAGAGCAACACGGATAATATTGTTGTTTGGCTGCTGTGCCGTCAGCATGGAACCGGCCGTCTGCGTATGAACGCGAAGCATCATGGACTTCGGCTTCTGTGCATGGAAGCGGTTCTTCATGATGTTCGCCCAGAGACGACGGGAAGCACGGAACTTCGCAACTTCCTCAAGAACGTTGTTGTGAGCATTCCAGAAGAAGGACAAACGGCCAGCAAAATCATCGACATTCATGCCTGCCTTGATTGCCGCATCGACATAAGCAATACCATCGGCAATCGTGAAGGCAATTTCCTGAGCCGCCGTGGAACCGGCCTCACGAATATGGTAGCCGGAAATGGAAATCGTGTTCCACTTCGGTACATTCTTCGAGCAATACTCAAAGATATTCGTG
Organism: uncultured Veillonellaceae bacterium; assembly: GCA_902773295.1. Taxonomy (GTDB): domain Bacteria; phylum Bacillota; class Negativicutes; order Selenomonadales; family Selenomonadaceae; genus UBA3796. The sequence continues at coordinate 20,156 of CACYDT010000037.1, forward strand.
ATGATACGCATGGACGGCTTCGGCGGGAAAATATAAGTTCCGCGTGCAGCATACTCCTTCAGAATATCATTCTGGATGGTGCCGCGGAGCTGATCTGCCGGAACTCCCTGTTCCTCAGCAACAGCAATGTACATCGCCAAAAGCACGGAAGCCGGAGCATTGATGGTCATGGAAGTCGAGACCTTCCCGAGATCGATCTGATCGAAAAGAACCTCCATATCCGCCAAAGAGTCGATAGCAACACCGACCTTGCCGACTTCGCCTTCAGAAATCGGGTCATCAGAGTCATATCCGATCTGCGTCGGAAGGTCAAAGGCGCAGGAGAGACCCGTACCGCCGTTCGCAATCAGATAACGATAGCGTTCATTGGATGCCTTTGCCGTAGAAAAGCCGGCATACATACGCATCGTCCAAAAACGTCCGCGATACATCGTCGGCTGTACGCCACGCGTGAAAGGATACTGCCCGGGGAAACCAATCTCCTCCGTATAGGCATCATCCCCCTTTACATCAAGAGGCGTATAGATACGCTTCTCGGGAAGATGCGGACGCTCCGGAAACTTCGCGACGGCCTTCTCAACGTTGGCTTCATACTTCGCAAGTTCGGCCTGAATCTTTTCATTGCTCATGATGAATTTTCCTCCTGCTCATTCAGTTCTATTGTTCTATATTGACAATACTTCTATATATATGCGCATTGTCTCTATCTTTATTTATTTCTTCATGGAACCCGTCTCAAGGAACCTCTCGTGGAAGGAAAGGGCTTCCTGAAGAATATGCGGTGTATGCGCATGCTTCGTAAGTTCCGTAGCACGATTGTAATAATCGAGAAGCAACGGCTTGTAGTCCGGATGCGCACAGTTATTGATAATCTCAAGGGCGCGCTCACGAGGAGCCTTGCCACGGAGATCTGCAATGCCCTGCTCCGTGATGATAACATCCACATCATGTTCCGTATGGTCAATGTGCGAGCACATCGGTACCACGGAAGAAATCGCGCCGTTCTTGGCTACGGAAGGCGTATAGAAAATCGTAAGGTAAGCGTTGCGGGCAAAGTCGCCGCTGCCGCCGATGCCGTTCATCATCTTCGTGCCCGTGATATGGGTGGAATTCACATGGCCGTAAATATCCACCTCAATCGCCGTATTCATGGCGATAACGCCGAGGCGATGCACAACCTCCGGGCTGTTGGACACTTCCTCCGGACGAAGCAGGAGGTATTTCTTGTACTTGGCAACATCCTTGTAGAAACGCTCCATGCCGGCCGGGGAGGGAGAAAACGCCGTGCCGGACGCAATCTTGAGCTTGCCGGCATCAATGAGATCCAGCATAGCATCCTGGATAACTTCCGTGTACACCGTGAGATCCGTCATGTCGGAATCCACGAAGCCTGCCAGCACCGCATTTGCCACATTGCCAACGCCGGACTGGAGAGGAAGGAGGTTCTTCGGCATGCGGCCTGCCTTGATTTCCGCATTGAGGAATTCCAGTGTGAACGCAGCCATCTTCTTGGAATTCTCATCGATAGGAGAAAGATCGCGCGTATGATCCTTGATATCGCAGGGAACGATGTACTTGATCTTCTCCGGCGTGCAAGGAATGTACGTGGTTCCCACACGGTCATCGGCCTTCACGATAGGAATGGGCTGACGGTTCGGGGGATCCATGGGAATGTAGACATCATGCATGCCTTCCAGATCCAGTGGCTGGGTCGTGTTCACCTCGACGATGACCACATCTGCCGACTGCACATAAGACGCGGCATTGCCCATCGAGGTCGTAGGAATGATATTGCCTTCCTCGGTGATGGCGCAAGCCTCAACGAGAGCAACATCGATCTTGCCAAGATATCCGCAACGGCTGAGCTGTGCAGACTCAGAAAGATGCAGATCCTGATAGTTGACCGATCCGTCGTTGATTTCCTTCCTGAGAGCGGTATCCGTCTGATAAGGCAGGCGCCCCTTGATGCCATGAACCTGTGCCAGCGCATCATCCAGCTCCGGGCCGGTGGACGCGCCTGTCCAAATATTGACAGTGAACGGCTCCTTCTTCATGCGTTCAGCCAAGGCAAGCGGAACAGCCTTCGGATAGGCGGATGCCGTAAACCCGCTGCATGCAACATTCATGCCCGGCTTGAAGAATGCTGCTGCTTCTTCTGCCGTGACAATTTTTGCCTGCAACGCTTTGTTACGTACGCGATCAAGAATGTCAATCATTGAAAATCCTCCCTCAATCTGACCAATCTAATTTGATGAATGCACAGAATACGCATCTCTATGGGCATCCATCGTCTCATATAACACTGGGCTATTGGTACTATGAATGATAATCATAGATTATCGTACTACTATGCATCAATTATGTCCTAATCCATATGATAACACGCACAAAAAAAGCCGTCAAGATAGATTTGACGGCTTTTCACTCATTCTGTCCGATTCTGCACTTTCTTTAATTACATAAGACGAGAAGAATATTCAATACTGTTTATCCATCCATTTCAAACCTTTATGGAAAAGGGTTCATGTGGATTTTGAGACTTTAGAACAACTTTACGAAACTTGGCCGTTTTCAGGCAAAATGTATCTTTTCCCGTTATCAAATCTCCGTGCAATACCTCCTCTTCCCCGCATCAAAGAAGATATCGCCCCCCTGCCTGCGTTTGAAACGATGCGGGAAGGCATTCGCCAGATCCCTGTTGCTGTTCTGGGAATGCCGCAGGATAAAGCGCAGCCTTTCCTTGTCTTCGTCCTTGATTGGCATGGCAGACCATACCCTCTGCCGTAATCCAGTCTTTGACCACGGCGTTCCTCACCTTTGCGATGCTCCAAAGCCCGGTGTCATAGTAGTTCTTGACCCTCTCAAAATTTTTGCTGTGCATGGTTCTTCCCTCCTCAGTCATCCAGGTCAATGCCTGCCATCATGGCGATGTACTCGATATTCGCCCTCTGCTCTGC
>CACYDT010000038.1 GCA_902773295.1 uncultured Veillonellaceae bacterium
CCAGTATGACAGTGTCATCACTCTCGTGGCAAAAGGAGCAGACCATGCGGAATGGACCGATGACTCCTACAACTTCTCCGACAAATACGACATCGTGCTCCTGGACTACCTCAAAAAAGTCCATCCCCAAAAAAACAATTTCATCGTCCTTCACATCATGGGAAGCCATATCTACTACAACAACCGCTATCCGGGAGAGTTCGCGAAGTGGAAGACGGCAGACGGTACCGGCATGGCTACCGCCGGCGTTTCCTACGCCAACAGCATCCTCTACACGGATTTCGTCCTGTCGCAGATTTTCAATTACGCCCTGGAAAACCTGAATCTCCAGGCCATGGTCTATTTCTCCGACCATGGAGAGAATCTCGTGATCTCCCACAATCCCGACGTATTCAGCTTCGACATGGTGCGCATCCCCATGTTCATGTACCTTTCGCCGGAATACCAATCGACCCTGCCCGAGCAGGCCGCCATCCTCCGTCAGCACCGCAACCGCTATTTCACCAACGATATGCTCTACGACACCATCTGCGGCCTGCTGAACGCGCCCTCCCATCGCTACGAGGCAAGACAGGACTTCACTTCCCCCGACTACAGTTTCATGCAGGAGAACCTCACCACCATGCTCGGGCAGCATTACCTCACAGAGGATCCCGATGCCCCGCCGGAAGCCTTCTTCTGATACAGCAAAATGCGGCGAAAAGGAACCCAATGGCTCCTCTTCACCGCATTTCTTGCATCTATCCCTTTTTTTCAGGGCAGCACGCAACCCCCGTCCCATCGAACTTCGGCACATACTCCTCGGATGCCGCCCTGCGTTCCTGAATATAGCAGTGGGTGATACCGAGGCTGCGGGCATGGTCTGCCACCGACTCGTACTCGAACGTCGTGAGGCGGCGCCCCAGATTCCTGTGCCCTGCTGCCTTGTACATGGGCGTGTACTGGCTCATCAGACTGATTTGGATTCCATCGCCGAATTCCTGCCAGAGCCAGTCCAGAAGTTCCATGCTCTCATGGCGGCAACCGGGAAGGACGAGATGACGGACGAGAACGCCCCTTCTCATGCCTCCCGCCCCGTCCATCACCACCGGGCCGACCTGTCCCACCATGCGGCGGATTGCCGCGGAGGCCACATGGAAATAATCCGGGGCAGCAGAATAGTCCCCCGCGGTTTCCGGATCTTTGTATTTCAGATCCGGCAGGAAGATATCCACATAGCCACGGAGGGCATCCACTGTTTCCACTGTCTCATAGCCACTGGAATTCCACACTACGGGAAGATGGAGCCCTCCTTTTTTCGCCATATCCAGGGCGGAAAGAATCTGTGGAGCATAATGGGTGGGCGTCACGAGGTCGAGAACCGCTGCGCCCCGTTCCTGCTGCTCCAGGAAAATCCCGGCCAAGCGCTCATCGCTGACTTCCACGCCGTTTCCCTCATGGCTGATCTCGTAGTTCTGGCAATAACAGCAACGCAGGCTGCAATGGGAGAAAAACACCGTTCCCGCCCCCTTTTCCCCCACGAGGCATGGCTCCTCCCAAGGATGAAGGCTGACAAGGGCAACCTTCGCCCGTTCTCCCGCGCCGCAGAACCCCCCGGCGTTTCGGCGATCCGCATGGCAGCGGCGGGGGCAAAGTGTGCAGTCCGCCAGGTTCATGGCACATCCCCCCGAAATACTTCCGCAAATTCCCCCAGGGATCGCCTCTCGGCAGACACGCCCAACCTTCCCCGCAACCGCTTCTCATGGGCAGCCACCTCATGGACGAAATCCGCCAGGTACTCCGGGAAAATCAATTCCTTCCGGCAAAGCTGCCAGAGACCTTCCAGACTTTTTTCCTCATCCACCCCATACTCAATGCGATGCAGCAGGCATGCCAGATCCCTGCGGATTTCTTTCGTATAGAGCTCCTTGAGCGCCGTCACCGCCGCCGTGGAACGGGAGGCCTTGAACATCCATGCCTCCGTGACCAGATCGCCGTTGAAATCATCGAAGCCCATGGAGGAGAATGCCTCCGCCTCCCCGGACTCCTCCGGGAATTGCAGGAAGGGCGCAAACACGATTTCCTTGAAGATGGCATCGTTGAGCATCTTCACCACCTCATCCTTCGCGTAAAGATGGCGCTCGCGTACCGGAAACCTTCCTTCTCTCAGGTGTTCCAACATCCTCCAGTAGCGGATGTTCCGGAAACTCCCCAGAAAATGCCCCGTATCCTTCAGGCTCCGGCTGATCCCCATCAAGGTATCATAAGATTCCCAAAGGCATTCCAGGCAGGACTCCGCAAGAACAACATCAAAAAATTCCGGTTCCCACGGCAGGCTCTCCTTCCGGAAATCGCCTATCACCCATTGAACCCCCAGATTCCGGTGTTCCGGGAACTCCGGCACCTCCTCATAGGATGTCATGGCATACAGCTTTGCATTCGGAAAACGCGCCCGAAGCTGAGGCAAATAAAAGGAGCTTTCCAACGTAAGAATACAAAGCGGCAATGGCCCGGATGCCATGAAGTCCAAAAGATCATGCCGTTCTTCCATTCGATCCTTCCCTCCCCTTCTCATATCCGCGAGCAGGAAAACTTCCCCGCCCACAGAATCTCCGGAACATCACCGGCCTTCCAGCTTTGCAGGATCCAGCATCGGACCGTATTTCGCCCGCCACCAGGAAATGCTCCGGATAGCATTGATGTAGTTCTGCATGGCAGGATCATCCAGGGATGGCGGCGCTTCTTCCCCATCCAGGCTTTCGGGCACCAGCGGAACCGTATCCGCCTTGCCGATGCTCTGCCGCGTAATCCAGAAACCATAGTTCACGCCCTGCCAGTTGTCTTGCGTGAGGCTCCCGCCCAAGGCCATGTACTCAAAACCTTCCGGAGCAATCATCTCAATCAGCGTCGGCACAATATCGATCTGGCTCCCGGCACTGCCGGAAAGCAGAGTCCCCCGGTGAACCCCTTTCCCCGTTACAATAAAAGGAACCCCATACCGCTCGTACATCGACGGCACTTTGTCGATATGATAGCGATCCGCATGATCCCCCACAACAAAGAACAGGCTGTCCGGGAACCGTTCTTTCACGGAACGGATAAAAGCTGCCATTTCCCTGTCCGCATACCAGTAATGCCCCAACTCCTTCAGAAGCCACTCATCCTCAGCCGCTTTTTCCGGCAGGGATTCTTTCACCTGCTCTGCATCGAATCCTTTTGTCGCAACATCCACATCATAAGGAGAATGGTTCGAGGCATTGAGAATCACATGATACCCCGGCTCCTCCGTCAAGTTTTCCAGGATCTTGCGGTACAGGTACTCATCCTCGCAGCCCCAGACGCTTCCCGGCACATCGCCAAAGTCCCCCCGGCTGTAGAAATGCTGGAACCCCTGCGCCTTCGTAAAAGCGCCGATGCGTTCCCATGTTGCCGGGCCCGCATACCAAAACTCCGTCCGATAGCCCAATGCTGCAAGCTGGGGAGCGCCGGCGGTCGGATAAGGCTCTGCAAAGGCCTCCGGCATCGTCGTAAGATAGAGGTTGGCATCGGCAAACCCCGTCACCACTCCCGTCACCGCCGATACCGTACTCGCGCCATTAGGAAGAAACGTCGGGCAATAATCGCTGTCCTCCTCATCGATGATCCCGCGCATCCCATCCGCAATATGAAGGCTGCGGTACTTTTCCAGAAGGGGCCAATTCGCATAGCTCTCCGAAAGAATGACAAAGATATGACGCGGTTTCGGCACCTGAGGGCCCTGTGCCCTGCGTCTCAAGTAATCATCGAGATTATCGGAATCCGGCAGGCGATGGGAAAGAAGCGCCGCAAGATTGCGGATATCCTCCACCGTGAAATCCAGTCCGTTACAGGCCAGCATGCGATGATTCATGACATAGCCCCGATAGACCGCCTGTGGATTGTCCAGAATCTCCTCATTGAGGAAATCATCCCGCGTAACCCCGGCATTTTCCCAGTCCACCTGCGTTTCCCATCCCAGAGCTCCGCCGAAAGTTCCCCAAAGCGACACGAGATAAATCATACCGAGAAACGCCACATGTCCAAGGATTTTCAGCGGCCGGGGCCAAAACTCCCCGGAGGGCAAAAGAGACCAGCGCAAAAAAGCCTGCAAAAGCCGCCAAAGGACATAGGCCAGAAGAAGCGCCCATGCCAGGCGAAAAGGAAGATAAAACTCCTGCACGAAAGACACAAACAACGCGCCCAGATCATCATTGGCAGCATTGAACAGCAACTGATTGTAATTGGAATGGAACTGACGATAGTAGGGGAAACTCGCCACATAAAGCACAGAAAGCACGGAAAGCACGATACCGGAAGCCACCTTCCATGCCATATGCTCCGCCCGGTTCCCGAAAACTCCCAGCACGAACGCAGGCACGAAGCAGGCCAATCCCAGAACGCCCGCTGTCTGGCAGCTGAGCCTCATCCCTCTCCAAAGGGCTGTCAGGATTTCGCCCGGTTCCACAGAAGGCCCCAGATACTCCTGCATCCAGAACACAAAAAAGAGGCGCCAAAAGGAAAGGACTGCGAGGTAAAAGAAAAATACCTTCAGTCCTTTCATTCCAATGTCCTGAAATTTTTCCCAAGAAAAAAATCTCCAACATCTCATGGCAGAATGATCTCGACCCCATAATTGGCCGCCGCCTCGCAGATATCCGGCTGAGGCTTTGAATCCGTAACCAGTCCGGAAAGCGTGTCCAGCGTCGTATAGTTATAATTGCCGTCCGAACTGAGCTTCCTCGACTCTGCCACAACATACGCCCGTTTCGATACGCGGATGATCGCTGCCTTGTTGATGCCGTCCTCGATATCATAGGTGGACACGCTGTTCTCCTTCACATCGACTCCCACCGCTCCGACAAAGGCAATATCCGGCTTGAGGCGCGAAATGAAATCCAGGGTCATCCCCCCCCAGAAACCATCCCGGCTCTTGTTGATCTTTCCGCCCGCAAAGACCAACCGGATCTTCGGGTTCCTCGCCAGGATTACCAGGATATCAATCATATTCGTGACCACGGAAATATCCCGATCCTCCTTCACCAGCAGCTCGGCAATCGCCAGATTGCTCGTGGAAATATCCAGAAATACCATTTCCTTGTCCTTGATGAGCTTCACAGCCGCCTGGGCAATACGGCGCTTCGCCTCCACATCCGTATCCCTGTGCTTGCTGACCTCCAACATATGCAGGTTCTCCCTGTGCGCCACGGCACCGCCATAGGTGCGCTTGAGCCTGCCCTGTTTCTCCAATGCACCGAGATCCTTTCGGATGCAATCCTCCGTTACCTGGAACTTTTCGCTGAGTTCCTTGACCTTCACTTTGCCATCCTTGGACAAGATATCCAATATAGCCTGCTGACGCTCTTCCAGAAACATATCACATCTACCTTTCGATCCAGCTGTTTACTATTGTTCCCTCTTGTTTTTTAGTGACATTGTACTCTATCCGAGCGATTTTATCAAGGGTACTGCAGAATTATCTATAGCTTGCAAAATCATGCTGTATTTATAATCAAACTTAACAAACAATGTTAAATATTTTTATAAATTTTGTTGTTCGTTAACTACTCACGACAAGCCGA
>CACYDT010000039.1 GCA_902773295.1 uncultured Veillonellaceae bacterium
ACGTCAACTATTGAAACCGCCGTGTACCGAACGGTATGCACGGTGGTGTGAGAGGACGGCGGCTAATCACCGCCTCCTACTCGATCATGGCCGGATGGAATTCCTTTTGAGGGGATAGTGTGATACAATGGAAGGGAAATTTTGTCGTATGATGTGAGGGGCGGGAGCAAAGTATGTGGAAGATATTCAGAAAATGGGCAGCCGCAGGCATGGTTGCCGTGGCCTGCACCGTGCCGCCGGCGACGGCTTTCGGGGAGGTTGACCCTTGGGCTGCGGCAGCGCAGGCTCTTGGAATCTATGGCGTGTACAAATCGACCCTGACGGATATGCTGCGCATGGGGAACGATGTCTATGCGCAGATGAGCTGCCGCCGCCAGGATATGAAGGAGAACGGCCGGGACAGGAATTCCCTGGATGTGCAATTGGTGGACGGAATCATGGAAAAGCTTGTGGATACGGGCGACTATGCTATGCAGGCAAATTCTCTTCCGTTTGTGTGGGCGGTGAATGACAGCAACACGTTCAACGCTGCCTGCTATCCGACCAATTATATCAGCGTGAACCGCGCTTTGGTGCGCGGTCTTGACAATGACGAGGATGCATTGGCGGCGGTGCTGGCCCATGAGATGGTCCATGGGCTGCGGCAGCACAGCGCCCATAATTATGCGCAGGCAGTGGCACAGGCGATGGGCATCTCCCTCATCGGCATGGAAACGGGGTCTGTGGATTGGCAGCATCTCAATGGGCTGGTGGGGTATTCGATTGCGAAGAATATCACATTGCCGTCAGAAATGGAGGCAGATGAGGAAGGTTTCCATATCATGGCGAGCGCAGGATTCAATCCCGGCGGCTCTGCGGTTGCCATGGTGCGCATGGGGCGCTACCTGCGCTATGAGACTACGGATATGTACGAGTTTGACGACCAGGAGAAAAGAGGGCAGACGGAGTACAGCGACCATCCGGAAATCAGGGACAGGGAGCAGAGAATGGCGGAGTTGATGACAGCGTACAGTTGCGGCCATGTGTCTGTGCAGGACGGAAAGGATGTACTCATTGATGGGGAACGGTTCCTTTCTGCTCCGGATACCGGAACAGCCCGTGACAATACCTTGGAAAATGCCTACTACATTGCCGGGGGGCTTGCCAAGGCGTTCCATGACTATGATGGGATTTCCGGTTGGAAGTTCCGTGACAGCGGCGCGGGCGCAAGGGTGTTCCTCGATGACGGGCGGGCTTATCGTGTACTCAGGAGCGTTGCGGCCGATGCAGAGACGGTGAGGCGGCTGGAGACCATGGTGTCTGCTGCTTATGAGGCAGAAGCGCGTTCCGGGGCGAGGGGAAAGCTCCTGTCAGAGGAGGCGAAGCGACGGAACGAGCTGGAGAAGACACGCTGGGAGGCATTGGAGGCAAGCAAGACGCTTGCGGAGCGTCTTCGCTACAACAGTGACGCTTACAGCGATTATGGGCTCGGAGATCTGGCTTTGCTGGAGATGGATCGGGCGATGAAAAGCCGGAACCAGGATAATATGGCGGAGTGCTTTGTGATCCGGGGACGCGCAAAGGCAGTGAAGGGGGATTTCGAAGATGCCCTGGCGGATGCAGGCAGGGGGATCGCCATGGATGGGAAAAACGCTCTCAATTACCTGAATCGTGCGGACATCTACCGCATGATGGGGGATCGGGAGAAGGCCATGGCAGACTGCGACAGGGCGAGGGAACTCGACAGCAAGAGCGAAGTGGCATGGATGCTCACGGCGGCGGTTTACGATGAGATGGACAACGAGGAGAAGGCGGAAGAAGCCTACAGGATGCTCCACAAGCTTGCGCCCAAGGCCGGGATTCCCATGGAGTATCTGAAGCGCATTGATCCGGGTGCCGCGGAGAAACTGGAGAAGGAAGAAGCGGAGAGAAAGGAGAAGGAGAAAGGCGAATGAATGGGACGGAGCAGATGAAAGTTTTGACCTTGCTGAACTATATCCGCCAGATATGTGCATGGAAGAGCCGGCAGGTTACGGATATCCGCGAGCAGGAATGGATGCTTTCTATGGAGGATGTGGAGCCGGATGGGGAGTATATCTGCGTTTCTGCCGGAAAGAATGAGTTCGGGGAAGAAATCCTCATGGAAGTTGTTGGTTCGGAACCGGTTCCCTGCCCGCCGCCGCCGGAAACCCTGGACGGCTGGATCCTTACGCCCGATTGGGAGGATCTCCGTGTGGAGGAGGTCGAGAACTTTTCCAAGCTTAGCCGGAACCGTCAGGCAATCGTGCGCTTCCATGACAGTGCGCAGAGGGTCCGGGATTTTGCCGATTGGCGGGATGCGCGGGCGGCATGGCGCATCGGCGAGAAGAACAAGGAAAAGGCAAGGAAGCTCTTCGGCAATCTCTATCGTATATGCGAGCGTTGCCGCCGGGAGAGTGGGAGCGTCGAGCTGGTGGCGGGAAACGGTTTTTTCTCCGGCAAGCCGGAAAGCGGGATCCATCATCCTTTGCTGCTGAAACGGGTGCGCATGCGCTATGAGGCAGGACGCATACAGCTTCTCGATACGGGGGATGATATAGAGCTCTATACAGAGGCACTTCGCGGTCAGAAAGGCATGGATGCCGGTGCTTTGCTCCGTCTGAGGGACATGATAGAGAAGGCGGGAATCCATCCGCTGCAGGAGCATTTGGATGAGGAATTTCTTCGGGAGCTGGCATCGTCTCTTGCAGAGAAATGTCGTTATGTCGGCAAGGATTCCGGGTTCCTGCCATCGGATGACTATATCCTCTATGAGTGCCCCGTCATCTTCCTGCGCAGGAAGAATTCTTCGCTGGATAAGCTGGCCGCAGCGATTATGATGCGCATCGGGAAGGAGCAGGAGGTCACGGCTCCGCTTCTGGATCTTGTGGGCGAGGAATTCCGAGGAAGAAAGGAAACAGACAGCGAGGATCCCCAGGAAGATTTGCGGGGCGAGGATGTCCTGATAACAGGTGATGTACAGGCGGGAATCGTCAGGGCAATGGAGGATTCCTCCATTCTGGCGGTGCAGACGCCTCCGGGCACGGGAAAAGATGCTGTGATGGCGGATCTTGTGGGGCACTTTCTTGCCGAGGGCAGCCGCGTGCTGGTGGTGGGATCCTCACGGAGGGCCTTGGGCAAGCTCAAGGGCATGCTGCCGGAGGGGATGGGGCCGCTGTGTGCATCCGTGTTGGAGGATTCCGACTGGGATGCCGGGGATTCTGCGAGACGGATCTGCGAGGTCCTTCGGAGTTCCACGGGGGAGGAACTGGCGCAGGAAGTCCGCCGGCTGCGTGAAAAAAGGCAGGAAGTCCGTGAGGAACTCTATGCGCTCCGCCAAAAACTTCAAGGGATATGGGACATGGAGCGGGAGGCAGGAGCCTTTTCCTATGAGGGGGAGGAATACTCTCTTTCCGGAATGGCGCGGTTTGTCCATGAGCATGAGGACTTGCTGGGGATGATTCCCGGCGAGGTCAGTGAGGGGAAGCCGCTGCCGCTGTCCAGGGAAGAGCTGGTCCTGCTGTATGGGAGCAACGGCCTGTTCCGGCATCAGGATCTCAAAGAGATGGCGGAGGACTTGCCGAAGAGCAGCGATGTCCTGTCCCCGGAACGGGTGAGAAGTCTTTTTCGCGAGCAGTCCATCCTCCGGGAAAGGGAACGAGGACTTCTGCAGGAACTGCCGGACTGGTATGTGGTGGATGATCAGGTTTTCTACCGCCATGAGCCGATTGTGTTGGATTTTCAGGAAGAGGCTTTTCTGGAGGCGGAGGAAGAGTACCGGCAGATTGATTTTATGTGGCTGGATTCTATCTGGGCGAGGGAAGCTGTTCTTGCCGGAAGGCAGGGCGGAAGCGTGAGGCAGGCATGGGACCGGATGGGGGAAGATGTTCTGCAGTTGCGGGAAGCCAAGGAGGCGGCCGTCCTTCCGCTTCTGGGGAAATCTGTCGAATGCCCGGAAGGGTTCCTTGCGGATGACCGTATTCTGGAGGATCTTTCTGCTATGAGGGAGGCGTTTGAAGCCCGGGGTCATCTGCCGATGTACCTTCGCCTGCTTCATGGCAGGTGGCGCAGGATTCTGCGACAGGTTTTGGTGGACGGGCACAGGATCCGGAGCAGGGAGGAATGCGAAACGGCCTTGCGCTATCTCCAGCTTCAGCAGGCGCGGCGGAAGGTGCGTCTGGAATGGGACCAGCTTTTGGGGCAGTGCGGCGAGCCATCCTATGAGGAGCTTTCCGCATCAGAGGATGATGTAGACGATATCTGCAGTGCAAGATGGGAGCAGATCGCGTTTTGCCTTGACTGGTACGAAAAACATGTGGCCTCTTTCCGGGAGCGTTTGAAGCAGGCGGGAATCCTTCTGGAAAAAATCATGCCGGAGGGGAACCGCTTCATGACGCCGCGCCAGTGCCTTGCCATGGATTTCCGGTGGATGCAGGATGAGTGGCCCCAATATGCGGCGCTCCTTCGCCTGGCCTGCATAGAGAAACAGATGCTTCTGAAAAAGCATCGGCAGCATATCTCGGAACTGTCGAAGCATGAATCCCAGCTTGCAAGGCGCATGGCTGCCGCCCTGCAGGGGAAGAGCGCCCGGGCATACCGCAAGGAATATGACAGGCTTCTCTGGTATGAGAGCATGATGGAGAAATTCCGGGAGAGGAAGGCTTTGCTGGAAAAGCTCGCAGTGGATGCGCCCGCATGGGCAGAGGCCATCGGATGCCAGCAGGGAATCTCGGGTTTGCGGGAAGTTCCTGCGGCCTTGAAGGATGCGTGGAAATGCCGCCAGTTTCTCCAGGAACTGGAAAAAGCGACGCAGGAGGACGCGGGCGCGGCAGAGAAGTCTGTGCGCCAGCGGAAGGCGCAGTTCCATGAACTTACCGCGCGCCTGACAGAGAAGGCGGCATGGCAGAAGCTCTTCGAGAAAGTGGAGGAGAATGGCGGCCGGGAAAGAATCCTCGAAATGGGGAACGATGTGGAAAGCCGGGGGATGTTGGGGCTTTTTGATATCGTTCCTGCTTGGGTCATGCCCGTGGACAAGGCAGTGGAGACCCTGCGGCCGGGAAGCCGGAAATTCGATGTCATTCTGATGGATGATGCGGGCAGGATGGATGTCACGCTGCTGCTGCTCCTTTACTTCGGGAACAAGGCCGTCGTTCTGGGGGATGACAGGCAGCCGGGATTCTGCCCGTTTTCTTTCGCAGATAAGGCACGGCAATTGAGGAAAACTACTCTGGACGGGAAGTTCCAGCACGCGGATCTCTATGACCCGGACATGTCTCTTTTCGATGTTGCCAGGAGGTATTACGAAGAAGGGATGCTCAGGGTGCAGATCCAATCCGTGCCGGAGATTCTCGGCTATTCGAACCGGCTTTGCTATGGGAACCGCCTGCAGGCTTTCCGGGAATCCTGCACCAGTGCGTTGCAGCCGGTAGTTTCCTATGAGTTGGAAGATGGCCATGGGGCAGGCCGTCCGGTGAACCGGAAGGAAGCGGAGGCTGTCGTTTCCTTCCTGGCGGCATGCATGGAGCAGCCGGAATATGAGGGCAAGTCCTTCGGTGTCGTCAGTCTGGCAGGAGATGACCAGGGGGATGCCATACGGGAGCTTGCCATGCAGCGCATTGGCATTCAGGGGATGGAGAAGCGGAAATTCCTCTGCGGCAGTCCTGCAGATTTTCAGGGAGAGATGCGGGATGTCGTGTTCCTGTCCCTGGTGGACGGGGAAGAGGGGGAGAAACTGCTCCGCATGTTGGATGCGGGCGAAAAGGATGCCACGAAGAAAGCGTATAATGTTGCGGCCAGCCGGGCGGGGGAGCAGTTGTGGATCGTCCATTCCATGGGACTCTCCTCCTTGCGGAGCGGGGATATCCGTCGGGGGCTTCTGGAATATTCCGTCACATGGGGGAATCCCGGGAATGGCGCGGAGGCTCCGGAGGAATCTTCCTCTTTCCGGAAAGAGGCTGCGGAAGAGCTGCGGCGTCGGGGCTACCATGTAGAGGAGCGATGGCCTGCGGGTGCCTGCCGGGTGGAGTTCGCCGTGATTTCCGGTCGGCGCAGGGCTGCGATTCTCTGTGAAGGAGAAGAAGAAAGCCGTCCGGATCCGAAGGTACAGGCAATCCTGGAAGATATGGGCTGGATGTTCCTGCACCTTCGCGGCAGCGAGTTTTACCGTTCTCCGGGGAAAGCTATGGACCGTCTGGAAGAGGAGCTTCGTGGCCGGAACATCCTGCCGTTGGGGGAGGGTGACGCATCCATCGAGGAAGTACGCACGGAGCTTCTGGACAGGGTGATGGAAGCTGCGGCACGCATTCGGGAAGCCTGGAAAAAGAGTGAAAAAAAAGAGGAAGAAAAAGAAGAAAAAAGTTCTTGACAAATATCGATGAAATACCTATAATAGTCTTTGTCAGTCAGCAAGCGTTCTGATTGAGGGATGCGGAAATAGCTCAGTGGTAGAGCACCACCTTGCCAAGGTGGGGGTCGCGAGTTCGAGCCTCGTTTTCCGCTCCATATTGCGGAAATAGCTCAGTGGTAGAGCACCACCTTGCCAAGGTGGGGGTCGCGAGTTCGAGCCTCGTTTTCCGCTCCATTGAAGTCACAGCCGGTGCAGATGCATCGGCTTTTCTGTTGCCGAAAGAGCCTC
>CACYDT010000040.1 GCA_902773295.1 uncultured Veillonellaceae bacterium
CGGAAGGATCAATTGTGGGCAGTCGTTCAGCAAGGTTCGGAATGCGTCATCGTACGGCGTTCCGGCGACAGACATGATATCACCTCCCAAAAGAATGTTCTATGCTCGCGAAGGAAAAAAGGTTCCTGTTTGTCAATGTCGTCCGCAGTATATGCAGAGCATGTGAGAGCTTTTTCTGCGGAAAATTTTAACGTGCTCTGGTATTTAAGAACAGTATAGCATAAATGAATGTTTTTGTACAGTGGACACACAGGGATTTCGAATCTACCATCAGGCAAGACAAACGCCGGTCATTCCATGTGGAGTTGCTTTTATTGTTTGTAATGAGAACTTTAGACTCTCAAGTTTTTTGCAAATGCGCCAGAAAAAGAGACTTCCTCCTTGCATTCGTCCGTTGAATCTGCTAGAATAGTGCCGTATATTTGAACGGCGATGAGGAAGAGGAGTACATATCCTGGGCGGTGCAGAGAGGGAACGGTTGCTGGGAGTTCCTGCGCAGAGGATATGGAAGTCGCTTCCGAGCTTTTGGGCTGAAATGTCGAAGGCATGCGTAGGTCCGGACGCGGCGCGGCGTTATGCGTTGAGCCCTGCGGTTTGCGGGGGAATTCAGGTGGTACCACGGAAGCATGCCCTTTCGTCCTTGTTGAGGATGGAAGGGCTTCATTTTTTTATTCGGGAGGAATTTTTGTGGCAGAGAATCAGGAACATGACAGCAATATCCCAAAGGTGTACGATCCCCAGTCCTTTGAGAAGAAATGGTATGAATATTGGGAGAAGAACGGTTTTTTCCATGCGGAAGTAGAGAAGGGGAAAAAGCCCTACAGCATCGTCATTCCGCCGCCGAATGTGACGGGGCAGCTCCATATGGGGCATGCTATGGACAATGCGCTGCAGGATATTCTCATCCGCTGGCGGCGCATGCAGGGATACAATACGCTCTGGATGCCCGGCTGCGACCATGCGGGCATCGCGACTCAGGCGAAGGTGGAGGCGTCTCTTCGGGAGGAGGGGACGAACCGCTATGAGCTGGGACGCGAGAAGTTCCTGGAGCGGGTCTGGCAATGGAAGGAAAAATACGGCAGCCGTATCATGTACCAGCTTCGCGCTCTGGGTTCCTCCTGTGACTGGGACAGGGAGCGCTTCACCATGGACAAGGGCAGTTCCAAGGCAGTGCGGGAAGTTTTTGTGAGCCTCTATGAGAAGGGGCTCATCTATCAGGGAACCCGCATCACGAACTGGTGCCCGAACTGCAATACAGCGCTTTCCGATATCGAGGTGGAGCATGAGACGGAGCAGGGGCATCTCTGGCATCTTCGCTATCAGGTGGAAGGAGAGGACAGGTATGTGGAAATCGCGACGACCCGGCCGGAAACCATGTTCGGAGATACCGGTGTTGCCGTGCATCCCGAGGATGATCGCTACAAGGATCTCGTGGGGAAGACGCTGATCCTTCCCATCGTGAACCGCAGGATCCCCCTGTTTGCCGATGAGTATGTGGATCCGGCCTTCGGCACGGGCGCGGTGAAAGTCACTCCCGCCCACGATCCCAACGACTTCGAGATGGGGCTTCGCCATCAGCTGGAGCAGGTCAAGGTCATCGAGAATGACGGCACCATGGGCGAGGGTGCAGGAAAATACAAGGGAATGGATCGCTATGAGTGCCGCAAGGCGCTCATAAAGGAACTGGAAGAAACGGGTGTTCTCGTGAGCACCGAGGAGCATGAGCATGCCGTGGGGCATTGCTCCCGCTGCGATGCCACCATAGAGCCTCTTGTGTCCAAGCAGTGGTTCGTGAAGATGGAGTCCCTGGCGAAGCCTGCCATTGAGGCGGTGAAGGACGGGCGCATCCGGTTCGTGCCGGATCGCTTCACGAAGATCTACTGCAACTGGCTGGAGAATATCCGCGACTGGTGCATTTCCCGCCAGCTTTGGTGGGGCCATCGCATTCCTGCATGGTATTGCGAGGATTGCGGTGAGACGACGGTTTCCCGCGTGGATATCGATGCCTGCCCGAAATGCGGCGGGAAGCATGTGCATCAGGATGAGGATGTGCTGGATACCTGGTTCAGTTCCGGGCTCTGGCCCTTCGAGACCATGGGCTGGCCCGAGGAGACGGAGGAGCTCAGGCACTTCTATCCGACGAGTACCCTTGTCACGGGCTATGACATCATCTTCTTCTGGGTGGCCAGCATGATTTTCTCCGGCATGGAGCATATGAAGAAGGAGCCCTTCAAGACTGTTCTGTTCCACGGCC
>CACYDT010000041.1 GCA_902773295.1 uncultured Veillonellaceae bacterium
ACAGATATTTTCGGCGATAAGAAGTATGAAACCAAGGAAGGCATGGATTTAGTAATATCCACCACCCAGGAATCCAAGCAGCCGGAGAAGCTGGAAAACAAGCTTTCTGATTTTGTTAAAGAGAATGTGGTGAAGGATGTTATCCAGACTGCAGCCGAGAATTATGGCGATAGTATGCGTCCATCCGATAAACGCCAGATAGAGGCAAAGCTGAACAACGAGGTAGAGCATATCATAGGCAAGACAGTCAAGAACTATGAGATTGAGAAGAACCTCGTAGAACAGCAACGTGTGGAGGAAATGCAAAACCGCCATGAAACAGGCAAGTCCACCGAGGAAATAACCGCAGAGTATAAGGAAAAACAGGAAAAGGTCGAAAAAGAGTTCAAGACGGCATTGAACCATGTGGTGGATGATTTCAAGCAACAGTCACAAGAGGAAACCGTCAAGACCGTAGAAACCAAAATCAAGGAACGGGAAAGGGATTCTATCGGCGATAGGATCCGCAACCATCTGAGGGGCTTCTCCAGGACTATTCCCTCCTTCCTGATGGCCTACGGCGATGATACTGTCACGCTGGCTACCTTTGACAGCAATATACCGGATAAAGTATTCGTGGAGGTCACTAGCATAACGCTGGAGCAGTTCCGGCTTTTGCGTGATGGCGGCATTTATACGGATTCCGAGACAGGTGAAGAGAAGGCGTTCAAGGGGCATCTTTTTGACCCGGTTGTCTTTGATGATTCTGTTAAAGAATTCCTGGCACTCAAGCAGAAGTTGGCGAACTACTTCGATGAAAAAGCCATCGAGGATATTTTCAACTATATTCCGCCGCAGAAGACCAACCAGATATTTACCCCGAAAGATGTGGTAAAGCACATGGTGGATATGCTGGAGGAAGAGAATCCCGGTTGCTTTGATGATAAGGACAAGACCTTTATTGATCTCTATATGAAGTCTGGCCTTTACATCACCGAGATAGTGAAGCGGCTCTACAGAAGCGAGAAGCTGAAAAAAGAGTTCACGGACGGCAAGGAGAGGCTGCGCCATATCTTTGCCAAGCAGGTCTATGGACTGGCTCCCACGGAGATCATCTACAAGATAGCCACCAACTACATTTTGGGATTCGCTGATGGCAACGAGGATATCATCCACAACTTCCGCCAGCTGGATGCTTTGCCTTATGCACAGAACGGCACCTTGCAGGAGAAGCTGGATGAGTTGTTTGGCAAATGAAGGGGAAAGAACCGGACAAGACGAGAATCATGCTCATCGAATCCTTAAAAAGATTGCAGGTGTGACAGGAAGCGATAAAGGGAACAGGAGGAGGAAAATTTGGAAGAAAAGCGCATAGACATGCGAATCGACAATGAGGAAACTAGGGAGCTTATGGAAGAGTCGAAACGAAGCACCCAGCTTTGCTTTCGTATCAACCATACCATGCCCATGACGGAGGAAAGCGAGAGCCTGATTGCGGAACTTTTCAAAGGGAATCTTGGCGAGGGCAGCCATATCGCTCCTCCAATGCAAGTGATTCGCGGCAACCGTGTGAGAATAGGGAAGAACGTCTCCATCATGTACAATTTCGTCTGCATGTCCACGGGAGGACTCACAATCGAGGACGATGTGAGAATATCGGCCAATTGTTCCATTGCCACCAACAATCATGATTTCGTGGACAGGGCCATCCTTACATGCAAGCCTGTGAGAATCAAGAGAAATGCATGGATTGGCATTGGAGTGACCATACTTCCTGGTGTCACTATCGGGGAGAATGCCATCGTTGCTGCCGGGGCTGTGGTTTCCAAGGATGTACCGGACAATGCTCTTGTGGGAGGAGTACCTGCAAGGGTTCTCAAGAGGCTGGATGAAAAGGGATGAGGCTTTGATGGCGGATCATATTTCAAATCAAGGCTGTTATGATGTGCAGGCATGAGATGTTAGAAGGGAGCAGATATATGTCATTCTTCAGGTTTCATTATCGCCGCCTCTTTTCTGTGGGGGTGGCAGCTGGTATTTTCTTTTCTGGGATGAATTTTGGTACAGCCGCAGAAAATGAGAATGGGTTTTCCCAACGGGAAGTGAATGATCAAGCGGTAATGTCCTTGGTTTGGATGCAGACTTCGGCAGAATATCGGAGTCTTTGCTATCAGGCCTATAATACTGCACTGGAACGAGTGGCCATGGCTGTTGCTCATCATCGGGCAGGCGACAAGCCGTTGGCTATTGTACTGGATGTGGATGAAACTGTGCTGGACAATACTCCGATAGAGGCTTGTTACGTGGACACTGAGGGAGTCTTCAATACCAAGGACTGGAAGGAATGGTGTGTTGCCGGAAGGGCTGAGGCCATGCCGGGTGCTGCAGATTTCTTGCAGGCGGTGGATAAGCTGGGGGTGGATATCTTCTATGTGACTAACCGCACGGAAAAAAGCGGAACCATCAAGAATTTTCGTGCTGTGAATTTTCCCTTGGCTGATGCCGATCATCTTTTATTGAAGAAAACATCCAGTTACAAGAAGCCTCGTTTTGAAAAAATTGCAGATCAGTACGATGTGATTGTCTACATGGGCGACAATGCCGAGGATTGCTTGCCGGAGGCTTATGATAAGCCATTTGCTGAGCGCAATGACATTGTCGATCGGCATCGGGCAGAGTTCGGAACCAAATTCATTGTCCTGCCGAACCCGGACTATGGAAATTGGGAGTCGTCGCTAGCAAAAGATTATTGGAATCTCAGTCCGGCGCAGAAAAATGAAGCGAGGAAAAAGGTATTGAAAAAATGGGTTCCTGGAAAGGACAAATAGATCCGTAGATTCAGCGAAAAAATAAAACCGCAAGCCCTGATGCTCGATTCGGCATGGGGGCTTGCGGTTCTTTTGCATCGGAGGAAGGTCCGATGTTTTTGTTATTTCCTATGGTTTTTGACGAAGTTCTCGATGCGGGCCAGAGCTTCGGAAATCTTGTCAATGGAGGTGGCGTAGGAACATCTCACGTGTCCTTCGCCGCAGGCACCGAAAGCGCTGCCCGGTACGAGGGCGACGTGCTCGGCCTGGAGGAGTTCCTCGGCAAAGTCGTTGGAATTGTAGCCGGTGGATGTGATGTTGGGGAAGATGTAGAACGCTCCTTTAGGCTCGAAACATTTCAGCCCCATTTTGGTGAAGCCGTCATAGATGAGATGGCGGCGGCGGTCATACTCGGCTACCATCTTCTTCATGTACTTCTCGCCATGGCGCAAGGCTTCCACTGCGGCAAGCTGGGCCGTAATGGGGGCGCAGAGCATGGTGTATTGGTGGATTTTTGTCATGGCGGCAGTGATGGTGGGGTTGGCGAGGGCATAGCCGATGCGCCAGCCCGTCATGGCATAGGCCTTGGAGAATCCGTTCAGGAGAATGGTGCGCTCCTGCATGTTGGGCAGGGAGGAGAAGCAGGTGTGCTCCTTCCCGCCATAGGTGAGGTCGCCGTAGATTTCGTCGGAAATGACGATGAGGTCATGCTTTTCTGCGAAATCAGCAATGGCAAGGAGATCCTTGCGGGTCATGATGGCCCCCGTCGGGTTGTTCGGGTAGCCGATGAGGAGGACGCGGGTCTTTTCCGTCAGGTGCTCCTCCAGTTCTGCCGGGGTAATGCGGAACTCGTTCTCAATCTTTGCGGGGACGGGAACGGGGATACCGCCTGCCAAGGTCGTGCATGCCTGGTAGGAGACATAGCAAGGCTCCGGGATAAGAACCTCGTCCCCGGGGGACAGGACAGCCCGCATGGCAATATCCAGCGCTTCGCTGACGCCGACGGTGATGAGGATGTCGGTAGCGGCATCATAGGTGTTGCCGTAGCGGTTCGCGTAATATTTTGCGATTTCCTCCCGCAGTTCCATCATGCCGCGATTGGCCGTGTAGGAGGTATAGCCGCGCTCCAGCCCGTAGACACAGCTTTCCCGGATGGACCATGGGGTGACGAAATCCGGCTCCCCGACACCCAGGGAGATGACATCCTCCATGCTGGCGGCAATGTCGAAGAACTTGCGGATGCCGGAGGGGGCAATGGCATTGACACCTGGAGAGAGACGGCTCTTCCAGTCGGGTCTTGTCTCCTTCATGGCGACACCACCAATCTGCGGTCGCGCTCTTTGTCATTGATAATGACGCCGTCTTTCTTGTACGGTTTCAGCATGAAATGGCTTCGGGTTGCGGTGACACCTTCGATGGTGGAAAGGCGGGTGGCGACGAAGTTGGCCACATCCTTCAGGGACTTGCCTTCGATGATGACGAGGAGATCGAAACTGCCGCTCATGAGGTATACGGTCCGAACTTCGTCAAAACGGTAGATGCGCTCTGCAATGGCATCGAACCCTACTTCCCGCTGGGGCGTCAGATTGATTTCAATGATGGCAGTGACGGTATCATCGCCGAATTTTTCCCAGTTGATGAGGGTGTTGTAAGAAAGAATGATTTTGTTCTTCTCTAAATCCTTGAGCTGCTTTTCTACTTCGTATTCGCTGCGGTTGAGCATGGAAGCGAGATCGCTCACGGGACGTCTGGCATCATGCTCAAGGAGCTCCAATAATTCGCGCATGTGGTTTCCTCCTTAATTTATATGGATAGACAGAAATTATCATATCATAGACTTTTCCTGTATGCTGTATTTATAATCAAACTTAACAAACAATGTTAAATATTTTTATAAATTTTGTTGTTCGTTAACTACTCACGACAAGCCGAG
>CACYDT010000042.1 GCA_902773295.1 uncultured Veillonellaceae bacterium
AAACGGTAGTGCACTAAGCTCAGACTGCGTCCTTCGGACTTGCTTCGCCAAGTGCACCTCGCATACATGAAAATTGCCAATCAGTCTACGCCTTCGGCTTGACTTCTTGGATTTTCATAGTAAAATTTGAAATGCAAAATCCCCTGTACGAAAACAATCTCTTGCATCGCACAGGGGATTTCCATCTATTTCTTCGTAATATCCTTATCAAACCACTTCTCTGAAATCTTGGCCGTCGTGCCGTCCTTCTTCATCTCATTGAGGACCTTCTGCACATCGTCCTTAAGCGGCGTATCATCCTTGCGGAAGCCAATGCCGAAGGTGCTCACCGGACCGATCGCCACATCAACAGATTCCAGTTTATCCGGATGCTTGCTCATATAGTAGCGTCCCGTAATCTCATCTGCCACGATTGCATCCAGCCGGCCATTCTCCAGATCCATGAAGGCCGCAATGTAGTCCGAGTACTTCTTGTAGTCCTTGAGGCTGTCCTTGAACTCCGCATTGCCGTCGATGTACTCCTCAGCCGTGCCGCCGCTCTGGGTGCCGACCACCTTTCCTGCGAGGCTCTTCTCGTCCTTGATGTCCGTCGTGCCCTTCCTCACAAAGATAATCTGGCGGTTGTCCATATAGGGATCGGAGAACAGCATGTTCTCCTTGCGCTTCTCCGTGATGTCCAGTCCATTCCAGAGAACATCCACGCGCCCGCTCTTGAGCTCTGCCTCCTTGCTCGCCCAGTCGATGGGCTTGAACTCCACAGGGCAGCCCAGACGCTTCGCCGCTTCCTTCGCAAGATCCACATCGAACCCGACAATCTCGTTCTTTTCATCCCGGAAGCCCATGGGCGGGTAGTTGTCATCCAGTCCTACGACAATCGTCTTGCCGCCGGACGAGGACGAAGCCGCCTGATCGCCGCTTCCCCCGCAGCCCGTGACAAACGCAGCAGTCATGACCGCCGCCAATCCCGTAACAAGCATCTTCTTCCAATTCATCAAAAGATCTCCTCCTTTTCACCATCTCCATTATAGCGCAGTTGCAACGTGAAAGCTAGTCCCTTTGAAATTCATCTCCCGACCCTACTCATACCTGAGCGCCTCGATGGGATCGAGTTTCGCCGCCTTTCTCGCCGGATAGATGCCGAAAAAGAGGCCGATGCCCACGGAAAAAACGAAGGAAACCAGAATGGGCAGGAACGTGATCACCGTGTTGAAATTGCCAAACTTCGCAATGAGCCAGGAACAAGCGCAGCCAAGGCCAATGCCGATGAGTCCGCCAATGACGCCAATCACCACGGACTCGATGAGGAACTGCGTCATGATATTGAAAAACGTCGCCCCCAAAGCCTTTCGGATACCGATTTCTCTCGTGCGCTCCGTCACGGATACCATCATGATATTCATGATTCCAATGCCGCCGACCACAAGAGAAATCCCTGCAATGCTGCCCAAAAGAATCGTGATCATCCCTGTCGTCTGGTTCATGGTTTCCATGATGCTCGTGAGATTCCGGACATTGAAATCATCCTCTTTTCCCTTGGCGATGTGATGCCTCTGCCGAAGCAGGCTCTCGATATCCCCCTGCACCTGATCCATCCGCTCAGCATCTGAGACCTGCACATTGATGGACTGCACATAGGTGATGCCCTGCATTCGCTCCTGAGCAGTCGTCAGCGGGATGTAGACCATATCATCCTGGTCCTGTCCCATGGAGGACTGGCCTTTGCTCTGCAGAACCCCGATGACCTTGAAGGGCTGGCTGTTGATGCGGATGTTCTTCCCCACCGGATTCTCCGCGCCGAAGAGGTTCTCCACCACCGTGCTCCCAAGGACTGCCACACGCTGCCGCTTGTCCATGTCCCCCTTGGACACAAAGGAACCCGTAGACACTTCCAGGGAACGGATCATCATGAACTCCGGCGTCACTCCGGAAACCGTGGATCTCCAGTTCTGATTGCCATTGACCACCTGATAGCTGGAGGACACCGTCGGGGAAACATAATCGATGTTCTTGATTTTCTCCTTGATAGCGACAGCATCCTCATATTTCAGCGTCGTCATGGATCCCGCAGCCCCGCGGGGGCCGCCCCTGGTCTCAGAGCCTGGGGAGACGATGAGCATGTTGCTGCCCAGGCTCGCAATGGAAGTCTGCACGTTGCTGCGAACCCCCATGCCCACGGACACCATGGCAATGACAGCGCCCACGCCGATGATAATGCCCAGCATCGTGAGCAGGGAACGGAGTTTGTTCGCCATGAGAGCCGTAATGGCCATGCGGAAACTCTCACTAAACAACATCCATGACCACCCCTTTCCCCTCGTCCCGGGTAATCACTCCATCCCGCACCAAAAGCTGACGGCTGGCACAGGCAGCAATCTCCGGCTCATGTGTCACAAGGATGATGGTGCGCCCCTTTTCATGCATTCCCTCAAAAATCTCCATAATCTCCTTCGTGGATTTCGTATCAAGATTGCCCGTAGGCTCATCCGCCATGATGATGTGGGGATCGTTCACCAGAGCACGAGCGATAGCCACCCTCTGCCTCTGTCCGCCGGACAGTTCATTGGGCTGGTGATCCGCCCGGTCCCCCAGCCCCACCGCATCGAGAAAGTGCATTGCCCGCTCCATGCGCTCCCTGCGTCCCACCCCTGCATACACCAATGGGAGAGCTACATTTTCAAGGGCACTGATGCGCGAAAGCAGATTGAAGTTCTGGAAGACAAAACCAATTTTCTTATTGCGGGTAGCGGCCAGGGCATCATCGCCAAGATGCGCCACCTCCTGCCCGTCCAGCTGATAGGATCCCACCGTGGGGCGGTCCAGGCAGCCTAAAATATTCATAAGTGTGGATTTTCCCGAGCCGGACGGTCCCATGAGTGCCGCAAACTCCCCTGAATGGATGTCCAGGTCAATGCCATTGAGTGCCGCCACTTCCTGATCCCCTACCTGGTAGAGCTTCTTGATCCCCCTCAATCGTATGGTCAAATGCTTTTCATCCTTTGCCATGAACTTCTTCCCTTTCCCTGAGGAACATTTCCCGGAATTACATATGCGGCGGTCTGGCCATTCCCCGGCCAGAACTTTTCGAAGAAGATTTCTGCGCTGTATAGCTGGAAGAAATCTCATCCCCTTCCTCCAGACCGGACAGGATCTCCACATAGTCCTCGTCATAGATGCCTGTCTCCACATAGCGGTTCTCCTGCTGACCGTCCGGATGGACGAGAATCACATAGGAACCGGCACTGTCTGTCTTCAATGCAGAAAGAGGCACAGAAAGAACGCCATCGCGGGATGCCGTCGTGATGTCCACCCTCGCGGTCATAGCCGGAAGAAGCTGGTTCTCCGGATCTTCGACGTCCAGTGTCACATAATAGTAAATAACGCTGGCAGAGGAACTGGAACTGGAAGACGAGCCGGAAGAACTTTTATTGACATTCCAACTGTTCGCCGTATCCGTCTGCGAAATCTTTGAAACCCGTGCCCGGAACGTCTTTCCCGTATAGGCATCCACAGTAAAGGTCGCTTCCTGCCCTACCTTCACGCTGCCGATGTCCGTCTCGTCCACTTTTGCAAGGATCTGCTTGGAAGAAAGGTCGGCAATGCGCATGATGACCGTCGGGCTGCTGTTGCCCTGAACCGCCATGGTTCCCACGGACTGCGGCTCTCCTACCACCACGCCGTCCATGGGGGCCGTGATGATGGTATTGTTCACATCGGACTCCGCTGATACCAGGCTGGACTGGGCTGTGTCGTAGTCCAGCCTGGCATCCTCCAGCTCTTCCTTGGATTTTGCTCCGATACTGTAAAGATAAGCTGTGCGGTTGTACTTTGACTTCGTATTCGTCACCTTGTACTGCGCCTGATCCCGCTTTGCCTCGAAATCCTTCCCATCCAGGGTTGCCACGATCTGCCCCGCCGTAACCTCATCATTCTCCTTCACGAGAACGGACGTAATGCGTGCCGTAATCTTCGGACTGACTTCCACGGAATCCACCGGTGTGATCGTGCCTGTGGCCGATACCGTGGATTTCATATCCCGATGCTCTGCCCGGACAGTCTCCACCGCCGCCATCTGCTTCGTTTCCTGCTGGGCCGTATAGTAGCGATATCCGCCAAAGGCGCCCCCCGCAAGAACCAGCAGCGCAGCTATTGCCTTGATCTTCCAGTCGATCCTCATTTTCCCGCCTCGTTTCCTGCCATCTCATCAGCCACATTCTCCGAGGAAGCCGCAACTTTCTTCACGATCTTTTCCTCCGTAGGAACCAGCGGCTCTGCGATATCCATTGTCATATTCCTCGCAGAGGTCTGCTCCGCATCATTGAGGCCGATGCCCATCGCCGTTTCCACCTCTGCCTTGCAACGCACATAGTCGTATTGGGCGCTGATCTGGTTGAGCTGCGCCGTGAAGAGGGCATCTTCCGCATCGATGATGTCCAGCATGATGCCTTCTCCCGCCCGGTATTTCTCCGACGCGATATAGTAATCCTCCTCTGCCTGATGCACGGCATCCGCCGTGGAGGAAAGGCGCTTCTCCGCCTCGCGCATATTGTAATACGCCTCCCGCAGCTCCAAATCGACAGCTTCCTCGTCCTTTTCCATATTGAGCTTCGCGATATCCCGTTCCGTTTCCGCCGCATCCACCTGCGCCTTCGTCACGCCGTTGTCAAAGAGGTTCCACTGCGCGGACAGCCCGGCCGACCATCCGGAAGTATCCTCCCTGGTCGGCCGGAACCGGCTTTCCAGGACATTCACGCCTGCCGAAAGATTCACGGAAGGCGCATAGCCCGCTTTTGCCATCTTGATGGCAAGCTCCTTCTGTTCCAAGGTATAACGATCCACCATGAGATCCTTCCTGTTCCGGAACGCATAATCAATGCATTCCGGCATGGCAATCTCGAAAGCCGTATAAGAGAAATCATCCGTAAGCTCCAGGCTCTCATCACGATCCATATCAATGAGATCCCTGAGCTTTGCAAGGCTTACCTCATAGGAGTTCTGCGACTTGATGAGATTCTGCTGCGCATTGGACAGCTCCACGGATGACCGCAGCATGTCAATCCGCGCCTTGCTTCCTGCCGAGTAAAGCTGCTGCACATTCGTATAATGCGCCTGGTACTTGTCCACGGACTCCTGGTTCACCGCTACGGTCTTTTTTGCTTGCAGTGCGTTGTAATAAGCCCTGATGACATCGAGCTTCAACGTCTCCCTCGCCCGCTGTGTCGTGAGCACGGCAGAGCGCAGGCCGAGCTCGCTGCTGTCAATGGAGGCACGGTTCTTTCCTCCGGTATAGACAGGATACGTCGCGCGAAGAGCCAGGGAATTCGATGAGCTATGGTCACTGCCCGAAGTCTTGTTGAAGCTCAGACTGTCCGACGCCGATACGGACACCCCGTCATTGCCTTTCGCTTCACGGACTGCGGCAGCAGCCCTGTCCTCCGCCTTTTGCGTGATCCGAAGCGCAGTATTGTTCTCCAATGCCATATTGATGGCCTGCTGCAGAGAAAGAGCCGCACAATTTCCCTCCATGGGACACGCCGCCAGCAAAATGCCCATCCATACGAGCCCTGCCTTCCGCATTCGATTTTTTTTCATAAAGCGAACCCTCCCCAACCTATCCGCTGAACCATCACGACGGCACATAGTATACCATGGAAACGAGAAATGGTAAACAAAGCTCCCGGAATATGTTATACTATACTAGAGACCGTTGAAATTTGCCGTAGGCAAAGCTTTTACGGTCTCTGCATATACCGTGGGCAGGGAAATTTTCCTGCACACGGGGATAATATCAATTTACCATGGGTATATTAATCCCATATTAGAATCCCATTAAAAAACAAGGAGCATGAGCCATCCCATGAACAACGCTTACTTTGACCAGGCATTGGAACTCCTGCGCCGCTTCTACGGCTACAAAACCTTCCGCCCTGCGCAGGAAAATGTCATCAAAAGCCTGCTGGCCGGGAAGGATACCGTTGCCATCATGCCGACAGGCGCCGGAAAATCCATCTGCTTCCAGATACCGGCCCTTCTCATGCCTGGAATCACCCTTGTCATTTCGCCCCTGATCTCCCTCATGAAAGACCAGGTGGATGCCCTCATCGAGCAAGGCATGCCGGCCACGTTCCTCAACAGCAGCCTGAATCTGCGGGAATCACGCGGACGGCTCGCAGCCATCGCCTCCGGGCGCTGCAAACTCGTCTATGTCGCGCCGGAACGGCTGGACACGAACATCTTCCATGCCATCCTGGAACGGGTGAACATCTCCATGGTCGCCGTGGATGAGGCTCACTGCCTCTCCCAATGGGGCCACGACTTCCGCCCCAGCTACCGCCAGATTGCCCCTTTTATCGAAGAGCTGCCCAGACGCCCCCTGATTGGAGCCTTCACCGCCACGGCCACACCGGAGGTGCGGGATGATATCATATCCCTGCTGCGCCTCACGAAACCTGCGGTTCATGTCAGCGGCTTTGACCGCCCCAATCTCTCCTTTCGCGTCCTGCGCGGCGAGGACAGAAAAAAATTCATCGTGGACTATACGAAACGCCACGCTTCGGATTCCGGCATCATCTATGCCGCCACGCGCAAGGATGTGGACAAGCTCTATGAACTGCTCCAAAAGAAGAAACTCGCCGTCGGGAAATACCATGCAGGGATGAGCGACCCGGAACGGACAAAGGTACAGGAGGATTTCATCTACGATAACCTGCAGGTCATCGTCGCCACCAATGCCTTCGGCATGGGCATCGACAAATCGAACGTCCGCTACGTCATCCACTACAGCATGCCAAAGAACATCGAGGCCTACTACCAGGAAGCGGGACGTGCAGGGCGTGACGGCGAGCCAAGCGAGTGCATCCTGCTCTTCTCTCCCCAGGACATCATAACCCAGCGCTATCTCATCGACGTGTCCACAGAGAACGAGGACCGCAAGATCCACAACCTCCACTGCCTGCAACGCATGGTGGACTATTGCCATACCCCGGAATGCCTGCGCCGCTTCATCCTGAACTACTTCGGGGATGCAAGTGCACCGGAGAACTGCCACAACTGCAGCAACTGCAATAGCGATGCGGAGCGCGTGGATGTCACCGTGGACGCGCAGAAGGTCTTTTCCTGCATCTACCGCATGCACGAACGTTTCGGCACAACCCTTGTGGCTCAGGTTCTCAAAGGCTCGGGCGACCAACGGGTACGCCAGCTCCATTTCGACGAACTCTCCACTTACGGCCTCTTCCGCAAGAAAACCCTTGCGGACATCAAGCTCATGATCCAGCGCTTCATCGCCACGGACTATCTCATGCTCACGGAAAGCGAATACCCCGTTCTGAAGCTCCGCCCATCCGCCTATGAGGTTCTGCGGGGCCAGCGGAAGGTCATCCAGCTCATAGAAAAGGAAAAGAAAGCTGCCCCTCAATCCCCGGGCCTTTTCCACGCGCTGCGCGAGCTCAGGAAGGAGCTTGCCCGCCGCGACAACGTGCCGCCCTATATCATATTCTCCGATGCAACCCTCCAGGACATGTGCCGCCTGCGCCCCAAAACCCTCGACCAGCTTCTGGAAGTCAAAGGCGTTGGGGAAACGAAGCTGAAAAAATACGGAAAAGAGTTCCTCGCCTGCTTGCTTACGGGCATTTGACGCAACAAGGACATGCTCGAGTATAATATTTTCCGAAACGACAGGATTTCTTCCCATAAAGGTCGAATTGTGCTAAAATAGGAGTGTGACTCAAATGGCATGCGGATACGCAGGCCGGAAAGGATGGATACCATGGAGATTTCCAAAACAGGAGCCTTGAATGCCTTTAGTGCCAACACGGCTGTGAACAAGAATACGAACAATTTTGCAAACGATGCCTTTGCCCAGGCGATTATGGCCTCCAAAGCCAAGGCAAACCAAACGAAAAACACGACCGACTCCCAGTCAGCTGCTCTCGTGCCCGATTCCTTCGCGCAGAACAGTGGCCGATATGTCGATACCAACAATGCCTTTGCTCAGGCGATCAGGGAACTCAATGCCGTCAATCAGAAAAAAAGTGCTGCAGGCCAAACGACTTCCGCAAGCACTCCCCTTTCAAGTTCCTCCGGCCAAAAAACAACTACGGACAATTTTTCCAACAATGCCTTTGCTCAGGCGATCAGGGAACTCAATGCCGTCAATCAGGAAAAAAGTGCTGCAAGCCAAACGACTTCCGCAAGCACTCCCCTTTCAAGCGCCTCCGGCCAAAAAACACCTACGGGCAATTTCGCAAACGATGCCTTTGCTCAGGCGATTATGGCAGCCAAGGCCAAGGCAAACCAGACGGAAAGCACAAGCGACTCCCAGTCAACCGAACTCGCGCCCAACAGTGGCCAGTACGCCGATACCGACAATGCTTTCGTCCGGGCAATCAGGGAAACCAATGCCGCCAATCAGAAAAAAAGTGCCGCAAGCCAAACGGCTTCCTCAAGCACCCCTGTTTCAAGTTCCTCCGCTAGCGAGACGGCCTCAAGCTTCTGGAACAGGAATGTCACGAACCGTGCAAATACCGAGAAAAATATCATAAACAGAATCAACAACATTCTTTCAGGAGCGAATCCGGAGCAAATGGGCGGACTTTCCTTCTCCACGGCTTCTCCTGTGAAACTGGATGGCTACTATAAGCTCGATTCTGGCATGATTTTCGGGAATGGAAACGTGACATACGCTCCCACCACAGCCGCTCAGGCAATCAGCTATATCGAAGTAGAAAAGGGCGAGGTCCTGCTTTCCGGTTCAACCTCTGCCGGCAATGATCCCACCTATCTGTCCTTTGGAGACAGCAATGGCGCTGCGCTTGACAGCCTCGTCGGGGTCAATGGGGATTTTTATGCAAAAAGCTACAGCAATGGCCTGAAAACCCTGGCACCTGTTGCGTCCGGCAATCCGATAAAAGTCGAGATACACAAGAGCGTCACCCTGCTCTCCGTATACGGCGGGTCAAACGACGATGAATTTGTCGTAGACGGAAACAATAACGCGATCTACACTGGAAGCGGAACGAACAAAATCGATGTCCTTGGGCTCGACAACCTCATCAATGCCTCCAACGGCCAAAACTTGATCACTCTCAATGAGAACCGCAATACCATCATCAGCGGAAGCGACAAGGGAAACACGTTTTATGCCCCTGCAGCGTCCGACATCATGATAGAACGCTTCTCTGCAAAAGACATCATCGACCTCGGGAAGGATCTTCTGGGCACTTATGCTTCCAACCTTGCCGCAAAGGTCAAAGACAATTCCATTGAGCTGTATCGCCAAGGCAATGAAAAATTTGCAACACTAAGCAATACGATCAGCAGCCAGGGGAACATACAGTACACAGACCGCAACGGTGATGTGCAGCGCATTTCCATCAATGAATTGCTGGGCATTGGAAACAGCTCCTCCCCCCAGCAGAATACCGTCTGACGCCCTCCATCATTTCTTCACTTGGATGATGGGTGCCCTGTCCTGGGCAGGGGAATTTGATGCAATAGTATTCTCGCGCAGCTCCTGTCCTGCCATCTGCACATAGAGCACGGCTTCAATCGGCGTCATTTTCTTTGTTGTCGTACTCGTTGACTGCCCTCCCAGGAAATGGCCATCCACATCATAGAGATGTTCCTCCATTGTGATGCGGAAATTATAGGTATCTTCTTTGATGCGCTTCCCAGCGAATTCCTCCAAGAGGATATAATCGCATCCATGAGCTCGTCCCTCCTCGCAAAGCGCCAGGAGGGACGTTTTTTCATTTTCCTCCCCGAAAACAGGATCGGAAATCCGGCCGGCCAAAGCATCCCTTGCTGCCATCCGCATGTATTCCTCATCATTGGCAATCAGGCAATCCAATCGGAATTGCATCCTCGGCACATAGACCCTGGCTTTTGCACTCGGGCGTGTTTCCTCCAGGTAATTCATGGTAGATTCTGGAAATTCCTTGCGAACATCATAAAAATTACGTATAGCATCATCCAGGTAGACCACCATCTCATGAGAAAAACGCCTGGAATTCCGATTCTCCTTCCGCTCGATGCTCCGGCCAAAGGGAACGTATCCGCCATAAATAGTTTGGAGAATGTTCTTTACGGGGTCACCTTCGATTGAAATACAGGAAAGGGAGAAACGCGGCTCATACTGCTGGACAAAACTTGCATTTCCAACCGCCGGAGCCCCAAAAGCAATCACATCCAACTGATTTGCCGGGACGCCCATATCCGACATGCGCGCCGCTGTCAGCACAGCAACTGCGCCGCCAAGGCTGTGCCCGGTCAGGATGAGCTTCCTGTGGGGATGTTCGAGAAGCTCTCTCACCAGCAATTCCCCGAACGTTCCATTGTCTATCCTAAGACCGATGGAATTGCGGAACAAGGCTGTCATCGCATAATCATTGAATCCCTGATGCACAGCTGGATACGATGCGCCTAAATCCGAACGGGAAGCCGTCAGGAAAAATTCCTTTGGGCGAGTGCCGCCAAAAGGGACCATCCGAAAACGAAAATCCACGGCAGCATCCTTTGCATTGCTTGTTCCCCGGACAGCAAGAATGTAGATCTCTTCATCTGTACTTGAAAGCTGCTTATGTACCAGAAAAATATTGGCTACAGCGGCACTGCTCATCTCCACGATGGGCTCATATTCCCAGCCCATCTCCTGAAGACGGCGACGCACGACAAGATTCAAGTCCCTGTCATAGGAGGATGCAGAGACCATCGCACAGAGCAATTCCAGTTGTGCCCGATCCAACGGGGTTTCTTCCGCTGACGCCATCCGTGGGAAAAACAGGAGCAAACAATGGAGGATGCACGACAGTACCAGCAGGAAAATTTTTTTCATCGAAATATCACCCCCGGTTACAAAAAAGCCCAGGCTAACGCCTGAGCTGAAATTTCTGGTGCGGTGGATGGGACTTGAACCCATACGTCTTGTGAACACTACCCCCTCAAAGTAGCGCGTCTGCCAATTCCGCCACCACCGC
>CACYDT010000043.1 GCA_902773295.1 uncultured Veillonellaceae bacterium
AAACTGTGCGCTACAGCGAGACAGTTTTTCGTATGACAAGGAAGGGAAGCCGCAGTCGTAGCAGAGCTACGTCAAGGCTTCACTGACGCAGGCAGGCGGAAAAATGGCCTCTGTAGTGTGCTGGTGGAGTTTTTCAACACGCCCAGTCAGGGAGAGAGGGAACAAGATGAACAAACAGGAGATTTTTGACAAGTTTCTTGAGTTTATGGCGAATTTCGCACAGCTCAAAGGCGTTGTGGCGCTGCGTGACGGTTTCATCATGACGACGCCGTTCACCATCGGGGGATCGCTGTTCCTGTTGATGGCGAACTTGCCGGTGCCGGGGTATTCGGAGTTCATGGCATCGATCTTCGGGCCGGATTGGACAGCACCGCTCTATGCGGTGTCGGGAGCGACTTTCAGTGTATTGGCGCTCATCGTGGTCATGGCAATCACATATAAATTCGTGGCAAATGAGGGCTGCGATGCCAGCATGGCATCTTTTCTCGCGCTTTCCGCTTTCCTGGTATTGATGCCGCCGAGCATCGCCGTTGGCGGAGGCCCCGAAGTAGGGGATGTCATCCCGAAGATCTGGGCAGGCAGCAACGGCGTGATCACAGCGATTCTCGTTGCCTTCTTCACCAGCTATCTCTTTGTATACTGTGAGAAGCACCATCTCACCATCAAGATGCCCGACTCCGTTCCCAGCGGCGTGGCAAGGGCCTTTGAAGCACTGGTTCCCGGCATCCTGCTCTTTACTTCTGCTGCGGTTGCTTTCGGCATCTGCCGTTATGTTGGCACCACGACGGTGCCGGAACTGATTTTCGCGGTCATCCAGACACCGTTGCAGGGGCTTTCCGACAGCTTGG
Source organism: uncultured Veillonellaceae bacterium (assembly GCA_902773295.1). GTDB lineage: Bacteria > Bacillota > Negativicutes > Selenomonadales > Selenomonadaceae > UBA3796. The sequence continues at coordinate 849 of CACYDT010000043.1, forward strand.
GCGGCGGCACGATCATCGTCGGTTTGCAGAGCGTTCTCTTCTGGGCAGGCATCCATGGGCCGAATGTTGTGGGAGGCGTGGTTCAGCCCCTTCTCATTGCGAATTCCTTGGACAATCAGCATCTCCTTGATGCTGGCATGCAGCTCATGGGCAATCCCCAGGCTCATATCTTCACGGTGCAGGTCAATGATGTTTTCGTGAAGAGCGGCGGCTGCGGTCTGACTCTCGGCCTGATCATTTCCGCTCTCATGGTGGCACGTTCCACCCAGATGAAATCCCTGATCCGCATGGCATTGGTGCCCGGCCTTTTCAACATCAATGAGCCGATTATCTTCGGCCTGCCCATTGTCTTCAATCCTTATCTTTTGATTCCCTTTACCATTGTGCCCCTGTTGGCCATGTTTATCACCTATGCTTCCATCAGTTTCGGTTTCATGGCTCCCTTTTCCGCAGTGCAAGTGCCGTGGACGACACCGCCTGTGATTGCGGGATTCCTCTTGAACGGCTGGCAGGGAGCAGTGGTGCAGCTCGTGAATCTCGTCATGGCGACGCTGATCTACCTGCCCTTTGTGAAATCCCAGGACAAGGCGCTCCTCGCGGAGGAATTGCAGGAAAAAGAGGCAGAGAGCAACGAGAAGGAAGAGGGCGAAGAGAACAGGATCGCTTATGCCCAGTGATAGCAAGCGTATACTGCGGGCAGGAGGCTTTCCCTGCCCGCGATTATAGGGAGGATGCAGGATGGAAGGATTGGAACTTGTCGCTTTTCAGATCATTTCGGCAGTGGGAACGGCCCGCAGCTGCTATATCGAGGCCATACAGGAAGCGAAGCAGAAGAAGTTTGAACGGGCAAAGGAGCTCGTAGAGGAAGGGGACAAGAGCTTCGTGGAGGGGCATGACGCCCATTTGAAGCTCCTGCAGCAGGAAGCGGAGGGGGAAGGTTCCGTGAATCTCCTGCTCCTGCATGCGGAGGATCAGCTCATGAGTGCGGAGGGCTTCAAGATCATTGCGCTGGAGTTCATGGATGTTTATCAAAAAATGGATGCGTTGGAGAATGGCAAGGAATAGAGCGGAGGAATAATCATGGGATTTCCAAAAGTTTTTTTGTGGGGCGGCGCAGTGGCAGCCCATCAGCTGGAGGGTGCCTGGCAGGAAGGCGGCAAGGGGATGAGTGTCGCGGATGTCATGACGGTGGGCGGCCCGGACAAGGAACGCGAGATCACGGACGGCATCGTGGAGGGCAAGGTCTATCCGAACCATGAGGCCATTGATTTCTATCATCGCTACAAAGAGGATATTGCCCTTCTGGCGAAGATGGGGTTCCGCTGCTTCCGGACGAGCATCGCATGGACGCGCATCTTTCCCAATGGTGACGACACGGAGCCCAATGAGGAGGGGCTGAAGTTCTATGACGATCTCTTTGACGAGATGCTGAAATACGGCATGGAGCCTGTGGTTACGCTTTCCCATTTCGAGCTTCCCTATCATCTGGTCAAGAAATATGGCGGCTGGCGCAGCCGCGACATGGTGGATCTCTTTGTCCGCTTTGCGGTGGTTTGTTTCCGTCGTTACAAGGACAAAGTGAAGTATTGGATGACATTCAATGAAATCAACAACCAAAGGGATGTCCATCGGGAATTCACGGCCTTCACGAATTCCGGCGTGCTGTACCAGGAGGGGGAGAACCGTTACGAGGTTCTCTACCAGGTGGCGCATCATGAGTTCGTCGCAGCAGCGAAGGCAACGGTGGAAGGCCACAAGATCAATCCGGATTTCCAGATCGGCTGCATGATGGCGATGACTCCTGTCTATCCTGCAACGTGCAAGCCCATGGATCAGATGGCGGCGTTGAAGGAGATGGACCGCACCTTCTGCTTCAGCGATGTCCAGTGCCGGGGGCATTATCCTTCCTATCTCCTGAAGGAGTGGGAGAACAAGGGCTACCATATCCGGATGGAGCCGGGGGATTTGGAGATGTTGGAGCGCGGCAAGGCGGACTATCTCGCCTTCTCCTATTATATGAGCGTTGTGAGCGCCTATGATGCCGAGGGAAAGGAGCAGATGGGGAAAGAGGTGAAGAATCCCTTCGTGGAAGCTTCGGATTGGGGCTGGCAGATCGACCCCGTGGGACTTCGCTATATGCTCAATGTCCTGTCCGAGCGCTATGAGCTGCCCCTCATGATCGTGGAGAACGGCATCGGACTCCATGAAACGGCAGACATGGAGCAGGAAGACGGCATGATTCATGACGATAACCGCATTGAGTATTTCGCCAATCATATCCGGGAGGTCAGGAAGGCCATCGACGAGGATGGCGTCGCCCTCATGGGATACTGCCCCTGGGGCCCCATTGATATCGTGTCCGCGGGCACGGGGGAGATGGAGAAGCGTTACGGCTTCATCTATGTAGACAAGGACAATGCCGGGAAGGGAACGCTCGAGCGCAAGCCGAAGAAATCCTTCTACTGGTATCAGAGGGTCATTGCCACCAACGGGGAAAATCTCTCTACGGAAGGGCTTTGAGAAATCGAAGATGCTGGCAGGACAGCAAGGAAAAAGGTACGCAGTCTCATTTTGGGATGCGTGCCTTTTTTGTGTGCAATATTTTCTGTGAAATATCATAGCAGTATGTGAAGGGAAATGGGGGCAGGTAATCGAATAAGTAATCAGGATTCAGAAATGCCGGAATATATGTTGATGGGGTGGGGGTATGCGATATCGTTGGTTTGCAGAAAAGGAAGGGGAGGACGAAAGGGAAGAGGATTTGCAGGAGAAGCCGGAGCCTTCGTCGGACGGGAAGAAGCGGCGGGCACTCTCAAGGACGGAGCTTTTTGGCACGTTGCTGGCTGTCGCTGTGCTCCTCTATGGCATGGCCGTGGAAGATGTCCCCATCATATACTTTTCCTTGGCCTTTCTCGTCCATGAGCTGCGTTCCTTTGCCGTTCTCCTGGGCGAGCCTGCGGGGACATTTCTCGGCAATATGCTGCGGAGTCTCAGCATTGTGCTGTTCCTGGGAGCGTTCTTCCTAACTTTTTTTTAAAAAATCCGTATTTGTTCAAGGGGAAGCAGGATTATCATAAAATACGTAGAATTAACAGAATAAGGAATTGAGGCAAAATATCCAGGGGGGATTTTGTATGAGAAAGACAGAGTGCTTAGCAATGATTTTGGCAGGCGGGCAGGGAAGCCGTCTGGGGGC
>CACYDT010000044.1 GCA_902773295.1 uncultured Veillonellaceae bacterium
AAACTGTGCGCTACAGCGAGACAGTTTTTCGTATGACAAGGAAGGGAAGCCGCAGTCGTAGCAGAGCTACGTCAAGGCTTCACTGACACAGGCAGGCGGAAAAATGGCCGCTGTAGTGTGCTGGTGGAGTTTTTCAACACGCCCTAGGGCAGTTTCAATAATCATTGGCAGCAGCCAGCGCAGGCAAACCATCCATTGCAATCGGCAGATGTGACAGCCGCCACCGCCTTCTTGATGGCGATTATTTCATGGCGGTGTACAAACAGCCCTCACCCCCTTGATTTGCACGGAGGTGAGGGCTGTTTCGATTTTCCGGAGGTTCCCCGTTTTTTATTTTCCGGCTTTCATGCGGTTGATGGCGCTGAACAATGCCTGGATGGAAGCGGTGATGATATCCGTATCCATGCCGGCGCCCCAGGAAATTTTTCCCTTCTCGTCCTTGATGCCGATATAGGCAATCGCGCGGGAAGACTGGCCGATTTCCAGGGCATGCTCGCTATAGGTGAGATCCTTGTAGCTCACGCCAAGATTCTCCTGCAAGGCATTGCTCACAGCATCGAGGCGGCCGTTGCCGCGCGCCACGAAGGTCTTGCGCTTGCCTTCGATCTCCAGATCCACGCTGCCGCTCCGCGTGCCGTCCGGCTCCTTGCGAAGCAGGAAGTCGATGAGCTTGTAAGGCCTATCCACATTGACGTATTCATCCACAAAAATCTGGTAGATCTCGTCAGGCAGCAGTTCCTTGTGCTTGTGATCGGATACGTTCTTGACACAGTAGCCGAAATCCTCCCGCATCTTCTTCGGCATTTCGATGCCGTACTGCTGCTCCATGATGAAGCCCACGCCGCCTTTGCCGGACTGGCTGTTGATGCGGATGACATTGCTCTCGTACTCGCGCCCCACGTCCTGCGGATCGATGGGAAGATAGGGGACCGTCCAATGCTCGGGATCCTTTTCCTCCCGCCAATGCATGCCCTTTGCAATGGCATCCTGATGAGAGCCGGAGAAGGCAGCAAAGACGAGGGAGCCTGCATAAGGCTGGCGGTCATGGACATGCATGCGGGTGACCCTCTCATATATCTCCACAAGTTCCGGCATGTTCGAGAAATCCAGTTCCGGATCCACGCCCAGCGCAAACATGTTCATGGCAACGGTCACGATATCCGCATTGCCCGTGCGCTCCCCATTGCCGAAGAGGGTTCCCTCAATGCGGTCCGCGCCCGCCAGGAGCCCCATCTCCGAATCGGCTACGCCGCAGCCCCTGTCATTGTGGGGATGGAGGGAAAGCACTACATTGTCCCGATACTTGAGGTTCTGGGAAATATAGGCCACCTGCATCGCATAGATATGGGGCATGGACATTTCCACCGTCACAGGGATGTTGATGATGGCCTTGCGATCCGCCGTGGGCTGCCATACATCCAGCACCGCATTGCAGACCTCCAGCGCATACTCCGGCTCCGTGCCCGTGAAACTCTCCGGGGAATACTCGAAGCGGTACTTTGCACCGGCTTCCTCGGTAAGCTCCTTCAAGAGCTTGGCCCCATCCACGGCAATCTGCTTGATTTCCTCTTTCGACATGCGGAAGACCTGCTCCCGCTGGGCCACGGACGTGGAGTTATAGACATGTACAATGGCATTCTTGACGCCCTTGAGCGCCTCGAACGTCTTCCGGATAATATGCTCCCTTGCCTGGGTAAGAACCTGAACCGTCACATCATCCGGAATGAGATTCTCGTCCACCAAGCGCCGCAGGAGCGCATATTCCGTCTCCGATGCCGCCGGGAAGCCGACCTCGATCTCCTTGAAGCCGATCTTGATGAGCATCTTGTAGAACTCAATCTTCTCATCCAGACTCATGGGAATCACCAAGGACTGGTTTCCGTCACGCAGATCCACGCTGCACCACACCGGCGCCTTCTCCGGATATTCCTTCTTTGCCCAGCTCATATCCACCGTCGGGGGCAGATAATACCCCTTGCGGTATTTCGTGTAATTTTTCATCCTGCAAAATCCTCTCGCATGCTTCCTTTATTTTACTGTTGCGTGAACCTCCCCCACCTAAGAGGTGGGGGCTTCTAAGAAATACCGAAGCATTTCCGTTTAAGAAGTTTGATATTTAAGTCTCCAC
>CACYDT010000045.1 GCA_902773295.1 uncultured Veillonellaceae bacterium
CCTGAGAAGAAGAAGCGCGGACGGCCAAGGAAGAATCCAAAAGACAATGACAAGCCCAAACGACCGCGTGGATGCCCTAGGAAAAATTCCTTGCTGGCAGGACAACTATAGTCCGGCAGATTGGGAATCTTGTAGTTAATTAACTATCGAATTTATGTACCTAAATTTACGTAAAATCCAGTGAATCGAAGGCTCTTTGGATCGACAGTTAAAATCGTAGGAAGTTCACGTTTATATTTTGTTTCCGTCTCCCTTACAGCACTTTTCCAAGGGAACCTTCAGTATACCCAGTATTCATCACGAATCTCATAAGACCAGCCAATCCTATTCATACCATAAGCAAACACCTTATCTCCTGCTGAAACAACAGTATCATGGCGCTGATCCATGGTATTTGTCTGATACCGCCACATATCGGTCTTGTATTTGCTGAAATTCCACGTGATAACCTCTTTAAGATGGCCATTTTTCACCATTTTGGTAGAAATTGAGAACCAGCGGCCAGTTGAAGTTGTACCATGTGACAACGTATCATCCATGACATAAACATCGATACCTTCAGTATTCCAGTGCTCTACCCAAACATCCGCTGCTTCGCTTTGATGGCCATTGGACACCGTGAATATGCCAAGCACCAACGTAATGATACACAATATTATTTTTATTTTTTTCATGGCCAATCCCTCCCTATTTTCTTTATTTGCCCCTTCCATCCTTTCCCCGAAAACGTTTTACGCTTGAAAAGCCCCTTCCAGCTCCTCAAGTGTCTTCTGCTTGCTCTCCTTTCCAAGGCCGATGACTACGGCGGAAATGATGACGAACACGGAAGCGAACATGAGGAATACCGTGTTCATTCCGAAGCCCTGCCCAAGCATGACTCCCACGAGCATGGGAGCGAGCATGCCGCCGATGCGGCCGAAGCCTGCGGCCCATCCGCTTCCGAGCGCGCGCATGGCCGTGGGATACATTTCCGGCGTGTACGTGTAGATGACACCCCAGGCACCGAGATTGAAGAAGGACATCGCAGCGCCCCAGGCAAGGAGCGTCCCCGCATCCCCGGCATTCCCGAAGAAGAAGCTGCATACGCCGGAGAGCAGCAGGAACAAGGAAAGGGTATACTTCCTCCCGATGACTTCCACAAGCCATGCTGCCGCATAGTACCCGGGAAGCTGGGCAAGCGTCATGATGAGGACATACTCAAATGTCTTGACCACGGCGAATCCCTGGGAATACACAATCGACGGCAGCCACATGAAGATGCCGTAATAGCTGAACACAATGCCGAACCAGGCCAGCCAGAGCATCACGGTGCGCAAGCGGTAAGGCTTCGACCAGAGAACGGACAAGCCCGCCCGATTCTTCGGCTGCTCCCTCTCCGCCTCGCTGAGCTCGGCGTCGAAGGGACGGCTCTCCACATGAAGCTTGGCCTCAAGGCTCCGGATGATATCCTTTGCCTCCTCTATGCGGTTCTTGGAAATCAGGTACCGAACCGACTCAGGCATGTGCAGGCGAATGAGGAAGACATAAAGAGCCGGAAGCGTGCCAATCACAAAGGCAATCTGCCAGCCGAAAGCAGGAATGGCAAGATAGGAAATGCAGGCAGCGACAAGCCAGCCCACCCCCCAGAAACTCTCCAGCAGGACAATGAAACGCCCGCGAAGATGGGCAGGCGCATACTCGCTCATGAGCGTCGCCGCTACCGGCAGTTCTCCCCCAAGGCCGAACCCCACGAGGAAGCGGAAGAACAGCAGCGACTCATAGCTCCACGCCAATGCGCACATGCCCGTGGAAAGGCTGTAGAGAAGCACCGTAATGGTGAAGACCTTCTTTCGGCCGATGCGGTCTGCCAGCGTCCCCGCGAGAACAGCCCCCAATGCCATGCCGATGAGGCCCACGCTGCCGATCCATCCCACCTGGGCCGGCGTCAGGCTCCATTCCTTGGCGAGAATGGGAAGGATAAAGGATATAAGGCCCGTATCCATGGAATCAAAGAGCCATCCCAGCCCCGTGACCAGGAGCAGCTTGTATTGGAAAGAACCGACAGGCAGGCTCTCCAAACGTTCCAAAATCATGAAACCATCTCCTCAGTAGATGAAAAAGTGTGTATTTGGTGATTATTTGAAAAAACGAGGAAAGGATGCGTCATCCTCTCCTCGCAAAAAACTATAACTGGCGCACAGCCGCTTCCGTGCAATACTTCTCCTCCGCTTCCAGAAGCTGCTTCGCCGAGGCAAGCTGGAGCCTCACCTGCTCATAGGAAGTGCCTCCCAGGGAATTGCGGTTCCTGACGCAGGTCTCCGGGCGGATGGCCTCCTTGATGTCATCCCCGAACAGGGAGGACAACTTCCTGAAGTCCTCCAGGGACATATCCTCCAGCCAGATGCCCTTCTCAATGCAGTCATGCACGGCCTTGCCGGAAACCGCATGGGCCTGACGGAAAGGCATGCCCTTCTTCACGAGATAGTCCGCAAGATCCGTCGCGTTGGAGAAATCCTCTGCGACCGCCTTCCTCGTGACCTCCTCCCGCACCTTCATGCCGCGGATGAGCCGGGCATAGACCGCAAGGCTGAACTTCACGGTATCGATGGCATCGAAGATGCCTTCCTTGTCCTCCTGCAAGTCCTTGTTATAGGCGAGAGGCAGCCCCTTGACCGCCGTGAGCATGGCCATGAGATGTCCGATGACCCGCCCCGTCTTCCCGCGCACCAGCTCGGAAACATCGGGATTCTTTTTCTGGGGCATCATGGAAGAGCCCGTGCAGTGGGCATCATCCAGCTCCACAAAGGAGAACTCCCGGGAACACCAGAGAATCGTCTCCTCGCTGAGGCGGGAAAGATGCACCATGAGAATGGAAGCCGCCGACAGAAACTCCATGATATAGTCGCGGTCGCTGACGGCATCCAGGCTGTTGTGGTAAATGCTCTCGAAATTGAGCTGCTGCGCCACAAATTCCCGATCGATGGGGAACGTCGTCCCCGCCAGCGCTCCTGCCCCCAAAGGCATGATGTCCGCCCGCTCATAGACTCCCTGGAAGCGCGCAAAATCCCGCACCAGCATGGCAAAATACGCCAGGAGGTGATGGGCGAAGAGAATGGGCTGCGCCCTCTGCAGATGAGTGTAGCCGGGCATGATGGTCTCGCGGTATTTTTCCGCCGTCTCCACCAAAGCCTTCTGGAGCTCGATGATGAGCCCCTCCACCTCCGTAACCTGGCGGCGCACGTACATATGCGTGTCCAGCGCCACCTGGTCATTGCGGCTGCGGGCGGTATGGAGCCGCCCCCCGGCCTCGCCGATGGCATCCGTGAGGCGCTTCTCGATGTTCATGTGGATATCTTCCAGATCCACGGAGAATTCGAAAGTTCCCGCCTCGATCTGCCCTAGAATATCTTTCAGCCCGCCAATGATGGCATCCCTGTCCTCCCCGGAAATAATGCCGCATTTCGCAAGCATCGTCGCATGGGCAATGGAACCCGCAATATCCTCATGATACATCCGCTTGTCAAAAGCAATGGATGCCTGGAACTCATTGATCATTTCATCGGTCGATTTGGAAAACCGGCCTCCCCAAAGCTTTTCGCTCATTTTCCCTGCTTCTCCTGCATGAGCGCCCGGACCTTCAGCGGAAGCCCAAAGAGATTGATGAAGCCCGTGGCATCTGCCTGGTTGTAGACATCATCGTGCTCAAAGGTCACGAATTCCTGGCTGTAGAGGGAATACGGGGACTTGGAGCCTGCGGAGATGATATTGCCCTTGTAGAGCTTGAGCTTCACCGTGCCCGTCACCGTCTGCTGGGTGCTGTCCACGAAAGCCGCCAGCGCCTCGCGGAGCTGGCAGAACCACATGCCGTCATAAACAAGCTCGCCATAGCGCACAGCCATCTGCTCCTTGTAATGGTAAGTCGCACGATCCAGGCAGAGATACTCCAATTCACGATGAGCATAATAAAGGATGGCTCCGCCGGGATTCTCATAAACGCCACGGGACTTCATGCCCACGAGGCGGTTCTCACAGATATCCGTAATGCCGACGCCGTTGCGGGCACCGATCTCATTGAGCTTCGTCAAAAGCTCCACAGCCCCCAGCTTCTCCCCGTTGACTGCCACGGGCACGCCCTTCTCGAAGTCCACCGTGACATACTCCGGCTGGTCCGGGGCATCCTCCGGCGCCTTGGAAATCAGGAACATGCTCGTCTTCGGCTCGTTCCAGGGATCCTCCAGATCCGATCCCTCATGGGAGAGGTGCCAGATATTGCGGTCCATGCTGTAAGTCTTGTTCTCCGTCGCCACGGGAATCCCGTGCTTCTTCGCATACTCGATCTCCGCGCTGCGGGAATCGAGATCCCACTCGCGCCAGGGAGCGATGATCTGGAGATTCGGCGCCAAAGCCTTCACCGTCAGCTCGAAGCGCACCTGGTCATTGCCCTTGCCCGTCGCGCCGTGTGCAATGGCATCCGCGCCTTCCTGCTTCGCGATTTCCACGAGCTTCTTGGCAATGATGGGGCGTGCAAAGGACGTGCCAAGGAGATACTTGCCCTCATAAACAGCGCCCGCCTTCAGTGTCGGCCACACATACTCCTCCAGGAACTCCTTCGTGAGATCTGCGATGAACACCTTCGAAGCGCCGGACTTCAATGCCTTGTCATGCACCGCATCCAGCTCGTCCCCCTGCCCGATGTCCGCGCAGACAGCAATAACCTCGCAGCCGTCATAATTCTCCTTGAGCCAGGGAATGATGACGGAAGTATCCAATCCGCCGGAATATGCCAGTACAACCTTGCTTACCTTTGCCATAACTCATACATCTCCTCTTCTTGTTTCGAGCCGGATCACTTGCCCGCATCAACCCATAGTCAAAGCCATGACTGCCTTCTGGGTGTGCAGGCGGTTTCCTGCCTCGTCAAATATCACATCCGCATGGGCCTCCAGCACTTCCTCGGTGATTTCCTCACCGCGGTAGGCGGGCAGGCAATGCATGACAATCACGCGCTTGTCGGCATGAGACAGAAGCTCCCGGTTGACCTGATAGGGAGCAAAGACCTTCTTGCGCTTCTCATGCTCCGCTTCCTGCCCCATGCTCGCCCAGGTATCCGTGACGACGATATCCGCGCCCTTCACGGCCTCTACCGGGTCATTCATAAGCGTGATGGAAGCGCCCGTGAGCTTCGCATCCTCCATGGCGTTCCTCGTGACCTCTGCATCCGGCGCATAATCCTTCGGCGTTGCCGCCGTGAAGACCATGCCCGCCTTGGCGCAGCCGTACATATAGGAATTCGTCATATTGTTGCCATCACCCACATAGGCCATCTTGAGCCCTTTGAGATCCTTGCCCTTGTGCTCCCGGATCGTGAGCAGATCCGTCAAGACCTGGCAGGGATGCAAAAGATCCGTCAGTGCATTGATGACGGGAATATCCGCATATTTCGCCAGCTCCAGAACACGGTCATGACCATAGGTGCGGATCATAATACCGTCAAGATAGCGCGAGAGCACACGCGCCGTATCTTTGATGGGCTCCCCCCGTCCCAGCTGGAGATCCCGGTTCGAGAGAAAGAGCGCCTGCCCCCCCAGCTGATACATGCCGGTCTCAAAGGATACCCGTGTCCTTGTCGATGACTTCTCGAAAATCATGCCCAGGGTCTTCCCCTTGAGCAAATGGTGCTCGACCCCAGCCTTCTGCTTCGCCTTGAGCTCCGCCGCCAGCGCCAGTATCTCCTCCACCTCATCCACGGAAAGATCGTGGATGGAAAGCATATCCTTGCCTTTCAGCATAAAATTCCCCCTAATGGATATCCTTACTATATCATGGATTATTATGCAAAAACCACGTATTATTATACTTCATATTCTGCCTCTTGGCAAGAAAAAGATGGGAATTCAGCGAGCCTTGCGTTTCAATGGCGCTTCCGTTTCTTTCCCTGCTTTTGCTTCTCCGTGAATTCACCGGGCGTATGGCCTTTGAGTTTCCAAAGATGTGCGGCATGATGATATGCAATGATCAGAGGGACAACAGCCTTTGCCTTGGAGTCCTCTGCCATCAGGCCGATCTTTTCAAGATAATAGACCATGTATTAAGCTTTTCACTCCAACACCGCTTCATAAATGCGCGTTTCCAAAGGGCGGAGAATCTTTGTTTCTCCCTTGGGCATCGTGCCGAGCAGCTGACGTTTGCCCAAGAGGAACTCTGCGGGAAGCTTCGCCTCTTTCAAGGAAAAGTTTGCGGCGGTGATGATTTGACGTTTCCCTGCCGTACGCGCAAAAGCAAAAATCTGTTCGTCTTCCGGCATAAGTTCCTCATAAGCGCCTTCCGTCAATTCCCTGTGCTCCCTGCGAAACTTTGCAAGCGTGCGGTACCAGGAAAGCACGGAGCCGGGATTCCCTGCCTCGACAAGGGCATTGACAGAGGCATAATCCTCATGGACGGGCAGCCAGGGCGTTCCTTTGGTGAAGCCTGCCTGAGCGTCCGTATTCCACTGCATGGGAGTACGCGCATTGTCACGGCTGAAAAAGTGGACGAACTCCATAGCCTGCTCCGGCGAAAATCCCTCCTGCAAGGCAATTTTGTACTGACCATGAGAGGAAATGTCATTGTAGTCATCGATGGACGGCCATGCCACATTTGCAAAGCCAAGCTCCTGTCCCTCGTAGATGAAGGGCGTCCCCCGCAAAGTCAACAGCACTGCCGCCATGGTTTTGGCGGCTTTTTCCGTGTCTGCTCCCTTGGGAAAGAAATGATTGACGCAACGCGGCTGGTCGTGGTTTTCAAAAAACACAGGACACCATCCGTTTTCTTTCGTAACGTTCTGGCTCGCTGTCAGCGCGTCTTTCAGCTCCGTGAGCTTCCACTCTGTCGGACGGCACCATGTTTCGCCGTTTTTCAAGGGAAGGTTCATATGACTGAACTCGAAGACCATATCAAACACGCCGTCTTTCCCCACCCACTTGGGAAGATCGGCGGGCACGACGCCATTGGCCTCGCCTACAGTGAAGATATCCCGTCCCGCAAAAACCTCCCGCTTGAATTCATGCAGGAAATCCAGAATGCCCTCCGTATTTGCTGTCATGGAGTGGATGCCCACCATGCCATCCTCCGCATCCGGGGTGCCGTCCACAAAAGCCGGCTTCTTGATGTAAGTGATGGCATCGATGCGAAACCCGCCGATCCCCTTGTCAATCCAGAAACGGGCCGCATCATAGAGCGCCTGCCGAACCTCCGGATTCTCCCAGTTGAGATCCGGCTGCTGGGCAGCGAAGGTATGAAGATAGTACTGCTGGCGTTCCTCGCACCAAGTCCAGGCAGAACCTCCAAAGATGCTGCGCCAGTTGGTCGGGGCGCTGCCGTCCGGTTTCGCGTCCCTCCAAATATACCAATCGGCCTTGGGGTTGGTACGGCTTTGCTTCGACTCAAGAAACCATGCATGCTGTTCGGAACTGTGATTGAATACCAGATCCATGACCATGCGAATCTTGCGTTTTTTGCCATCGGCAACAAGCTTTTCGAAATCCTCCATGGTGCCATAGCTTGGGTCAATGGCAGTATAGTCCGAAATATCATAGCCATTGTCCACCATCGGGGACGGGTAGATGGGCGTGAGCCAAACAGCCTTCGCGCCAAGGCTCCCGATATAATCGAGATGCTCCGTGATGCCGGGCAGATCCCCGACACCATCACCGTCAGTATCCGCGAAGCTCTTGGGATAGATTTGGTACACGGCGGCCTTCTGCCACCATTTCAAGCTATCCCCCCCGGAATCCGCGGCAAAAACCGTAGCGCCGGCAGCCAGAATGGAACATCCGGCCAATACGGCGGCCATCTCTTTCGCAAAAGAAAACATAAGTTCTTACACCTCCGAAAAAATTTGGCGTGTTTTAAACTTGTCAATATTTAGTTGACAGCTTTCCAACGGTGCTAGTTAGTTCCATCTTGTCCAGTAAGAAGGACAACGCCCATTTTGCGCCGCCGGCACTTGGCGTTCCAGTAGCAAAGGTTCTGCCATCGCCTATAGCATCAAAGAAATCTTTGAGTTTGAATCCTTCCGAGCGGTAGTTTTGCTTGATATACAGGTCAAGCTCCTGTGTCAGCTTTTTTCTGTCCATTGCCAAATTCTCATGCTATGCTTATAGCCTAACTTAGCAAATAATGCTAAATTATTTTATAAACTTTGTTGCTCATTAACTGCTCTCGTCAAGCCGAGTATCGGACTA
>CACYDT010000046.1 GCA_902773295.1 uncultured Veillonellaceae bacterium
GAAGCACATGCCGCTTGATTGTGCGATTACCCATGGGCTTTCTGCTCCTTTCGGGAAAGAGAAACCAGAATCCCCAACATCACAAAACTGGAGATCATAGAACTCCCGCCATAACTGATAAAAGGCAGGGTGATTCCCGTGAGCGGCAGGAACTTCGTCACACCTGCAATGATAATAAATGCCTGAAGAAAAAATACAATATCACATCCGGCAGCCAGAAGAATCTGCCCGTCATTTCGGCATCCCAAGGCAATCCGTATGCCCTCATAGAAGAACATCGCATATAAGAGCAGTATCATGAGGGAACCGGCAAGCCCCAGTTCCTCGGCAATTGCCGAAAAGATAAAGTCCGTGTGGACTTCCGGGATCAGGCCGGGGTGTCCATAGGAAAATCCAGTGCCCCAAACACCGCCGGAACCGAAGGCAAACAGGGACTGGACAATCTGGTATGCCATTCCCGAGGGATCCTTCCAGGGATCCCACCAGATATCGAAACGCACGCGAACATGCCCAAACATCATATAGCTTATGACTGCCGCTGCACCGAAGAAAGCAAGTGCCAAAAACACATAGGATTTGTTTCCCGTTGCCATATAGGTCATGAGGACAGCAATGCCGAAAAAGAGCAGAGCCGATCCGAGATCCTTCTGCACAACGAACATGAGAACAGCAACGCCCCAGACAACGAGAAGGGGGGCAATGAACCTGGCCGGCGGAAGCCTCAGGAAAAGCAATCGAAAATTTGGCATGGAAAGCACCTGCCGATGATCGCTCAGATAAGCAGATAAGAAGAATACCAGCAGGATTTTCCCGAACTCGGACGGCTGCACGCGGAACGGGCCAAGGAGCAGCCAATTCCTGCTTCCCCCGATCTCCGTACCGAAAAAGAGAGGAAGGCAAAGAAGAATCAGGCATGCAATCCCGACAATATATTGATACTGTATGAGCCGATCAATGAAACTGCCCAATCGAAGCATCATGATGAATGCGAACATGCCGATGATGATCCAGCGAAGCTGCGGAACCAGAAGATCCGGCTTCAGGCGGGCAATCATGAGAATGCCCATGCTCGCAAGCATCATGACGCAAGGGAAAAGCCAGGCATTCGGCTTTGGGCGGCTGTGAAGGAGCAATGCCTGGACAAAAGCAGCCAGGACAATCACGGTCAGGAGCCAGGGAAGATAAGACAATTCCCTCATCACTTGATCCAACGGAAACTCACCGGTCGGATGCTGCTTCAGGAACAGGACTCCGAGCCCCAGCAACAGGATGCCCAGAGGCGCCATGAGCAGGCCCCATGTCTTGCTATTCATCATAGACCGCTACAATCGCCGTAATATTGTCTGTCCCGCCAGCAGCCAGTGCCTTCCTGATCAGAAGATTGACAGGGTTCTCCACCTCTGCCTGGAGGATATCCTGTATTTCCTCATCCGGAACCATATTCGTAAGCCCGTCCGTGCAGAGAAGCACCTTGTCACCGGACTTCACGTCAAGGGTTCCCGTATCTATCTCTACATATTTCTCAACCCCCACCGCACGGGTCAGGATGTTCTTCCTCGGATGGTTCCTTGCTTCCCGTTCCGTAATCGTTCCACGCGCCACAAGCTCCTCCACATAGGAATGATCCTTCGTGACCTGTTTCAGAATGCCTTCACGGAACAGGTAGATCCGGCTGTCGCCTACATGAGCCCAAATGCCCTTTCCATCCATGCAGTGAAATACCGTGGCAGTTGTTCCCATGCCCTTATATTGAGGGAATTCACGCACTTTGTCAAGAATGGCTCGATTCCCTTTCTGCACAGCTTTCCGCAATTCTTCTATATCCATGCGGGATACGGATTCTTGGAGACTGCACCGGACGACATCCACAAGTGTATGGCTGGCCACTTCTCCGGCTGCATGCCCTCCCATGCCATCGGCAACAATATAGGTCATCTCATCCAGAATAGCGCCGCAATCCTCATTTACCTGGCGGACCTTTCCCACATCCGTTGCTTCATATACCCTTACCAAAACTCTCACCTCTCAAACCGCAATGTAAGGAACCCAATGCGAATCAGGTCGCCTGCTTTCAGATAGGCTCTCCCTATCAGCCGACGGTCATTCACATAAGTGTGGTTCCTGCTGCCAAGATCTTCGATGACATAGAGATTGTTTCGAAGAAAAACGACAGCATGGTGATGGGAAACGAAACTGTCTGGAACTACGATATCATTGTCCGGATCCCGCCCGATGGCAATCTCATCCAAAAAAGCGAACCGTCGTCCCATCTGCCCCTGGTCATCTGAGTCAACCACTGTGAGCACTGCCTCATGAGCAGATGCCTTCCCTCTGGAAGAGTACATCTTTCCGGCAGTCCTCATATCCTTCCCTATATATCTCACGCTGCGCGACACAAAATAGATCAGCCACAACAGCATGCCATATTCCAAAACAACACTGATTACCTTGATAACAAGAGCCGTAGTAGGCAAATCAAATCACCTCATAGAGCAAAACCGTGCTGCCCGCCTGGATCTCATCTCCCGATTGCAGGCAGGCAATCTCTATCTTTTCCCCATTCAGAAATGTCCCATTGAGGCTTCCGGCATCATGAATCACATGGCGATGGCGCTCATAGGCAATGTATGCATGAAGCCGGGAGGCATTGACATCCGTCAGGATGAAATCATTCTTTTCCCGCCGTCCGATGTAAATCTGCTTTTCTCCGAACTGCAGGGAGGCATCCATATCCGGGCCGTCCACCACCGTAAGAGATACAATCTTATGCTCCCGTGGCATCTCCGCAGAAGGCCGGAGTTCGATGCGTTCACGGACCAGGGTATGTTGCTCAGCCTCTTCCTGCTGCGCTTCCTTGGATTCTGTAAAACAGGACTGCACCTCACAGACACCCGGCTTCACCGTCTTGCTTTTCTGCAGGCGCACCCGCAAATCACCATCCATGAAGCACTCCTGACGGATCACCTGCTTTTCTACAGCTTCATATAGGGCACCCTGCACTCTATGCGCACAGAGACGCTGATAATCTTCCCCGTTCAGGAATACCGTGTAATCATTTGGAACCAGGGTACACTCGTCCACTTTCCTCTTGCGCTTCAGCACTTCCCGCTCCAACTGCTTCACAAGTTCAACCGGCTCCAATGCACTGGAAAGGCGTTTGTTGAAAAAACCTTCAATATGATCTTCCAGGAAAGATTCCAATTTCGCAAATCCCATAACGGCTCCTCCCATATCATATCAGATGACGATTTCTCAATTGCCCGCAAGCTGCCTGTATGTCGCTTCCCATTTCTTTGCGCACGGTTACAGCTATATGGCGCTTTGTCAAATAGTTCTCGAACCATTCGATTCTCTGTCTGGAGGGACGGTTCATGTCTCGCTCCGGCACCGGATTGATGGGAATGAGGTTCACGCTGGCCAGCTGTCCCCGCAGCAGGGCTGCAAGCTCTTTTGCCTGCTCCTCCCCATCGTTTACCCGGTCGATGAGAATGTATTCATAAGTCA
>CACYDT010000047.1 GCA_902773295.1 uncultured Veillonellaceae bacterium
CTCCATATATGGCGGCATAGCTCAGCTGGCTAGAGCATGCGGTTCATACCCGCAGTGTCCGGAGTTCAAGTCTCTGTGCCGCCACCATTGATGATTCTGCCCCTGAAAAGGGGTTTCTTTTATGTGTGCCGCCAGTATGGTTTGCGAAAAATGCGAGGGATGCGTTGACACTCCTTGCCAAGTGTGATAAATTATATTGGTGATGTCAAGTTATTCCACGAAGTAAGGAGTGCAAGAGAGAATGCGCAACGCAGTTACATTGGCCTGCACGGAGTGCAAGAGCCGCAACTATCAGACGAACAAGAACAAGAAGAACAATCCGGATCGACTGGAGTTCAACAAGTATTGCAAGTTCTGCAGGAAGCACACGCTTCACAAGGAAACGAAGTAAGTGGCAGACGGGGATGTGAAATAATTGGCAGACCAGAAAACAGCCTCGGAGCAGGGCTTTAGCATCAAGCGCTTCATGGAAGAGGTTGCCGCTGAGATGAAGAAAGTCTCGTGGTCAACAAAGAAGGAGCTTGTTACCTATACGGGAGTTGTGGCCATTGCTGTCGTGGTAGTCTGTGCACTTATATGGATTTGTGACACCTTCTTCGCAAGATTGTTCCACATCATTCTGAGATAGGCTGGGGGACGCTATGGAATCGCGAAAAGACACGGAAATGGAACTGGATGGCAAAGCGCCTTTGCGCGCATGGTATGTTATCCATACCTATTCGGGTTATGAAAACAAGGTGAAAGCCAACCTGGAACGAAAGATTGCTTCCCAAGGGCTCGGCGATGAGATTTTCAATGTGGTAGTTCCGGTGGAGGATGAAGTCGAGGACAAAGACGGCAAGCAGAAGGTAACGAAGAAGAAGATTTTTCCCGGGTATGTGCTCGTGGAAATGATTGTCAATAATCGTTCCTGGTATGTTGTGCGGAATACGCAGGGAGTCACAGGTTTCGTCGGTTCGGAGAAGGAACCTATACCGCTTACGGATGCTGAGGCAGCGCGTATTTTGAAGTCCATGGGCGAGGAGGAACTGAGGCCTGTGGTCGATATTGCGGTAGGCGATGTGGTCAGGATCAAATCCGGGTGGTTTGAGAATTATACCGCAAAGGTGACCTCTATTGATGAGGAAAAGAGGCGGCTCAAGGTTCTTGTGGAGGAAACTCCGGTAGAACTTGGCTTTTCAGAAGTTGAGAAAATCTGATGCCATTTTGGATATTATTTTTAGGAGGTGAAATGAAATGGCAAAAAAAGTTGCTAGGCTTGTAAAACTGCAAGTCGTTGCTGGAAAGGCAAATCCGGCGCCGCCGGTCGGTCCTGCACTGGGCCAGGCAGGTGTCAATATCATGGCATTCTGCAAGGAATTCAATGAGAGGACAAAGGCACAGGCCGGTCTTGTCATTCCGGTGGAGATTACAGTTTTTGAGGATAGATCTTTCACGTTCATCACGAAGACGCCGCCTGCGGCGGTGCTTCTGAAGAAGGCTGCCGGCATTGAGAAGGCTTCCGGCGAGCCGAACAAGACAAAGGTGGCGAAGCTTCCCCGCGCGAAGGCGAAGGAGATTGCAGAGACCAAGATGAAGGACCTGAATGCTGCAGATATTGAGGCTGCTACCCGCATGATTGAGGGGACGGCGCGCAGTATGGGAATTGTGATTGTAGATTGACAGATTGCCTCGTGGGAGGCAGGAATACCGTTTAGGAACCGGAAGGTTCCTTACACCACGAGAGGAGAATTTTGATATGGCGAAAGCTGGCAAGAAATACCAGGAGGCGTGCAAGCTGATTGAAGCTGGCAAGCTTTATCCTGTTGCTGAGGCGCTGGATCTTGTCAAGAAGACGGCTACGGCGAAGTTCGATGAGACCATTGAGCTTCATGTGCGTCTCGGTGTAGATCCAAAGTATGCCGATCAGCAGGTTCGCGGCGCCGTTGTTCTTCCGAACGGCACGGGCAAGTCCAAGCGTGTGCTTGTCTTTGCAAAGGGCGAGAAGGTCAAGGAAGCGGAGGATGCAGGCGCAGATTTCGTTGGTTCCGATGAGATTGTCCAGAAGATACAGGGTGGCTGGCTCGACTTTGATGTCGCGGTTGCTACTCCGGATATGATGGGAACGGTCGGACGTCTCGGCAAGGTGCTTGGTCCGAGGGGACTTATGCCGAACCCGAAGCTTGGGACGGTCACGATGGATCTCGCAAAGGCGATTTCCGAAATCAAGGCCGGCAAGGTAGAGTATCGTACGGACAAGGCCGGAAATATCCATTGCCCCATTGGCAAGGCTTCCTTTGATGTTGAGAAGCTCCAGGAGAACTACCGGACCTTGATCGATACATTGAATCGTGTGCGCCCTGCAGCTGCAAAGGGTCAGTATATGCGATCCATTACGGTCAGCGCTACGATGGGACCCGGCATTTCCGTTGTGCTCAGTTGATTTGGGGATTCCGGTTTCGCAACTATGGTGAAAAGCTTCATAGATAAAAGGCTGTAGACAGCAGGTTTGAGAAATCATCTAACGGCGTATTGCTTTGCCGCCTGCCGAGGCCGGAGTCATTTGGGATAGATGTATGGCCTCCGGTGCGTTCGCAGCCCGGAGGCTTTTATATATTATGATGAAACAAAGGAGGTGTTATGGATGGCTGTAACATCAAAGGTAACCGCCAAGAAGCAGGCAGTGGTGGCTGAGCTCAAGGAGCAGATGACATCTGCAAAGGGCGTGGTTGTCACGAGCTACAGGGGGTTGACTGTTGCCCAGGATACGCAGCTTCGCCGTGAGCTCAGGGAGGCCGGCGTAACGTATCATGTCGTGAAGAACACGATGATGCGCATCGCAGCGAAGGAAGCAGGTCTGGATGGGCTTGCCGATCATTTGGAAGGCACGACAGCAATGGCGTTTTCTGATGATGCTGTTGCTCCTGCAAAGGTAATCTGCAATTTCATCAAGAAAAACAAGCTGGAGAACACCGAGGTGCTGACGATAAAGGTCGGCATTGTCGAGGGCAAGGTCATTGACGAGAAGGAAGTCAAGGCGCTCGCTTCCCTGCCTTCCCGCGAGGAACTCATTGCCAAGCTGCTTGGCAGCATGAATGCTCCGATTGCCAATACGGTGGGCGTTCTTCAGGGCGTTATCCGCAAGGCCGTTTATGTGCTTGATGCTATTCGCGCACAGAAGGAATCGGCGTAATTTATCCGTAAAAGAATGAAAGAAACGATATGGAGGTATTCATAATGACAAAAGAAGAAATCATGCAGGCAATTGAGAATATGACGGTCCTTGAGCTGTCCGAGCTCGTGAAGGCCATGGAGGAGAAGTTCGGTGTCAGCGCTGCTGCTCCGGTTGCCGTTGCTGCTGCCGGCGCTCCTGCTGCAGGTGGCGCTGCCGAGGAAGAGAAGAGCGAGTTCGATGTTGTTCTGGCTTCCGCCGGCGACAAGAAGATCAACGTGATCAAGGTTGTCCGCGAGGTTACCGGCCTTGGCCTGAAGGAGGCAAAGGCTCTTGTTGATGGCGCTCCCGCTCCTGTCAAGGAAGGCATTTCCAAGGCAGATGCAGATGCCCTCAAGGCAAAGCTCGAGGAAGCCGGCGCTACGGTTGAGCTTAAGTAATTGCAGACGATATCATCGGATGGAAGTCATCTCTTGGGATGGCTTCCATTTTTCTTGACAGGGTATATTCTATGTGATAGTATAATATACTACGTAGAAAAATCATAGGATAAGCGATGCGTTAAAACGGAAAGGAACAGCCCCCTTCCGTTTTTCGTCTTGTTTGTTCATAATTCATCTTACTTTAAATCAGGCTAAGGGGTGAAGGATTTCATGTTTAATCCTGTGCCGGTGGGCAAAAGAACCAGGTATAGCTATGCGCGGATCAAGGAAGTCATGGAAATGCCGCATTTGCTGGACATCCAGCGGAATTCCTACCAGTGGTTCCTCGATGAGGGGTTGGAGGAGATATTCCACGATATCTCACCCATATCGGATTTCACGGGGAACCTTGTGCTGTCCTTCGAAAGCTTTTCTCTGGGCGAGCCCAAATATGCCCTGGATGAGTGCAAGGAGCGTGACGTGACTCTGGCGGCGCCTCTTCGTGTCAATGTGCGCCTCATCAACAGGGAAACTGGGGAGATCAAGGAGCAGGAAGTCTTTATGGGCGACTTTCCTCTTATGACGGATACGGGAACCTTCATCATCAATGGTGCGGAGCGTGTCATCGTCAGCCAGCTCGTGCGTTCTCCCGGCGCGTATTACGGCGAGACCATCGATCCTACGGGGAAGCATCTCTACAATGCGACCGTGATCCCGAACCGCGGTGCGTGGATCGAACTGGAAACGGATACAAGCGACATTGTTTCCGTGCGCATCGACCGCACCCGCAAGATGCCTGTGACTTATTTTATCCGCGCATTGGGAATCAGTTCCAATACGGAGATTACGGAATTGTTCGGTGATGACGAGCGCATCCGTCTGACCCTTGAGCACGACAATGACGTGAATACCAAGGAAGCGGCGCTCCTTGAGATCTATCGCCGCCTGCGTCCGGGAGAGCCTCCGACCGTGGACAATGCGCAGCAGCTTCTGGATGCCCTCTTCTTCGATCCCAAGCGCTATGACCTTGCAACGGTTGGCCGCTACAAGCTCACAAAGAAGCTTGGATGGAGGCGCCGCATTCTGGGAAAGGTTCTTGCCGATCCCGTAGTGGACAAGGAAACGGGAGAGATTGTCATTCCGGCGAATGAGGTTGTCACGGAGAAGATGCTGGAGGCAGTCGATATGGAAAGGGAGAAGGAGCTTTTTGGCGAGGATGCTCCCATTGCCCTGTACTTGCTGAAAAAAGATGGGGGACGCATGAAGCTCCTGTGCTCCCCAACCCGCGACATCCATGACCGGACGATCACGAGGAGCGATATCATTGCTTCCATCAGCTATCTGCTGAACCTCATGGATGGTGTCGGGACAACGGATGATATCGACCATCTCGGCAATCGCCGTGTGCGTGCCGTGGGCGAGCTTCTGCAGAACCAGTTCCGCATTGGCCTTTCGCGCATGGAACGTGTTGTGCGCGAGCGCATGACAATCCAGGATGTGGATGTCATCACGCCGCAGGCTCTCATCAATATCCGGCCGGTGGTCGCGGCAATCAAGGAGTTCTTTGGATCTTCCCAGCTCTCGCAGTTCATGGATCAGCATAATCCGCTTTCGGAACTTACCCATAAGCGCCGTCTCTCGGCACTTGGCCCGGGCGGCCTTTCGCGTGAGCGTGCCGGTTTCGAGGTGCGTGATGTCCATAATTCCCACTATGGGCGCATGTGCCCGGTAGAGTCCCCGGAAGGCCCGAACATCGGCCTGATCGGTTCTTTGGCCAACTATGCGCGGGTGAACCAGTTCGGTTTCATGGAGACACCCTATCGCCGCGTAGACAAGGAACATCATCGTGTCACGGATGAGTGCCGTTATCTCACGGCAGATGAGGAAGACGAGCATATCATCGCCCAGGCGAATGAGCCGCTGGATGACAATGAATGGTTCGTGAACGAGCGCGTCACGGTTCGTCATAAGGAGGAAACCACGCTTGCACGCCGTGAGAAGGTCGATTACATGGACGTTTCCCCAAGACAGGTGTTCTCCATTGCGACGGCGATGATTCCCTTCCTGGAGAACGATGATGCGAACCGTGCCCTCATGGGAGCGAACATGCAGAGGCAGGCAGTGCCGCTTCTTCGCACGCAGGCTCCTCTGGTAGGGACCGGTATGGAATACAAGGCGGCCTGCGACTCCGGTGTCATGGTATTGGCAAAGCGTGCCGGGACGGTGGAGTCTGTTACGGCAGACCAGATACGGGTGCGCACGGAGCGTGGCGATCTGGATATCTACAAATTGCAGAAATACCTGCGCTCCAATCAGGGCACCTGCATCAACCAGGTTCCCATCGTCTACAAAGGGGATCGGGTAGATGAGAAGCAGCCCATCGCGGACGGGCCGGCGACGGACCATGGCGAGCTGGCTCTGGGCTACAATATCATTGTCGCCTATATGCCGTGGGAAGGCTATAATTACGAGGATGCTATCCTGCTTTCCGAGAATCTCGTGAAGAGGGATCTCTATACTTCCATCCATATTGAGGAATATGAGTGCGATGCGCGGGATACGAAGCTTGGTCCGGAGGAAATCACGCGGGATATCCCGAATGTGGCGGAGGATGCTTTGAAGGATCTCGATGAGTCCGGCATTATCTCCATTGGCGCGGACGTGCGTCCCGGGGATATCCTTGTGGGCAAGGTGACGCCGAAGGGCGAGACGGAGCTGACGGCAGAGGAGAGGCTGCTTCGCGCGATTTTTGGCGAGAAGGCCCGGGAGGTCCGCGATACGTCCTTGCGTGTTCCCCATGGGGAGGCCGGCAAGATTGTTGATGTGAAGATTTTCAGCCGCGATAACAACGATGAGCTTCCGCCCGGCGTAAACAATCTCGTGCGGGTATATATTGCCCAGAAACGCAAGATTTCCGTGGGGGACAAGATGTCTGGCCGCCATGGGAACAAGGGCGTTGTTTCCCGCATCATGCGCCAGGAGGATATGCCGTTCCTGCCCGATGGCACTCCGGTGGATATCGTCCTGAATCCTTTGGGCGTGCCTTCGCGCATGAACATCGGGCAGGTGCTGGAGACCCATCTGGGCATGGCGGTGCGCGTGCTTGGCCAGCAGATCAAGGATGGAGATCCCACAGTGGAAGCCCGCCTGCGTGAGGCCGGCTATGATTTTGACAGGAACGGCATGCCGAAGCCTGATGTTGCCGGTATCCATATCGCGACGCCGGTCTTTGACGGCGCAGGGGATTCCGGTGTGTTCGGCACGATACGGGCAGCGAATCTCCCGGTGAACGGCAAGACGGTTCTCTATGACGGCCGCACGGGCGAGCCTTTCGAGAATGATGTCACCGTTGGGTGCGTGTACATGCTGAAGCTTCACCATCTGGTGGATGACAAGATCCATGCACGTTCCACGGGGCCGTACTCCCTCGTTACGCAGCAGCCTTTGGGCGGCAAGGCGCAATTCGGCGGCCAGCGCTTCGGCGAGATGGAGGTCTGGGCACTGGAGGCCTATGGCGCAGCCTATACCCTGCAGGAGATTCTCACGGTCAAGTCCGATGACGTGGTGGGGCGTGTCAAGGCATATGAAGCCATTGTCAAGGGCGAGAATATCCCGGAACCGGGAGTTCCCGAGTCCTTCAAAGTTCTTATCAAGGAACTCCAGTCCATCGGTCTTGATATCAAGGTGCTTTCCGAGGATGCGAAGGAGATTCTCATCCAGGATGATGATGACGATGATGATATCAGCGAGAAGGCAAGGAAACTGGATCTCGATGTGGAAGGGGTAGATCCCGACAAGGAGGGAGCCGTTCCCAAGTCTACCAGTGAAGCGACCTATGATGCCGATGCGGAGGATGCTGAGATGGAAGATCTCAGCGATGACGAGATTATTGCAGATCTTGGAAACATGACGGAACTTCCCACGGATATGGCATCAGATATGGTATCAGATATGGATGAAATCGATAACGAGTAAGGAACCGGGGAAAAGAAATGCGGCAGGCTGCATTTCTTTTCCCGGCTGCTAGGAGAAGGGAGTGTCATCTCTTTGCTGGATGTAAATAATTTCGATTCCATGCGGATTGGACTGGCATCACCGGACAAGATTCGCGAGTGGTCCTATGGCGAGGTCAAGAAACCGGAAACCATCAATTATCGTACCTTGAAGCCGGAGCGCGATGGTCTTTTCTGTGAGCGCATCTTTGGCCCGACACGGGATTGGGAATGCCATTGCGGCAAGTACAAGCGCATCCGCTACAAGGGTGTCGTCTGCGACCGTTGCGGCGTCGAGGTGACCCGTGCCAAGGTACGCCGTGAGCGCATGGGGCATATCGAGCTGGCTGCCCCGGTTTCCCATATCTGGTATTTCAAGGGGATTCCCAGCCGTATGGGGCTCATCCTGGATCTGCCCCCGCGTTCCCTGGAAAAGGTGCTTTATTTCGCTTCTTATATTGTCCTGGATGCAGCGGACTCCGAACTGGCCAAGAAGCAGCTTCTGACGGAGAATGAGTACCGTGCGGCAAGGGATAAGTACGGCGCCGGATTCAAAGTGGGAATGGGAGCCGAGGCCATCAAGTACCTTTTGGACGAGCTTGACCTGGACAAGATGAGCGAGGAACTCAGGAAGGAGCTCCATTCCCTCAGCACGCAGAAGAAGGTTCGTGCCATTCGGCGCTTGGAAGTTGTTGAGGCGTTCCGCAAGTCGGGGAACAAGCCGTCCTGGATGATCATGGATGTAGTCCCGGTAATCCCGCCGGAACTCCGGCCGATGGTGCAGCTGGATGGCGGGCGCTTTGCCACTTCCGACCTCAACGACCTCTATCGGCGTGTCATTAACCGCAACAACCGCCTCAAACGTCTTCTGGATCTCGGCGCACCGGATATCATCGTGCGCAATGAGAAGCGCATGTTGCAGGAAGCTGTCGATGCACTCATTGACAATGGGCGCCGCGGCCGTCCGGTGACAGGTCCCGGCAATCGCCCGCTGAAGTCCCTTTCGGATATGCTGAAGGGCAAGCAGGGGCGTTTCCGCCAGAACCTTCTGGGCAAGCGCGTGGACTATTCCGGGCGTTCCGTTATCGTCGTGGGCCCCGAGCTCAAACTGCACCAATGCGGTCTTCCCAAGGAGATGGCATTGGAGCTCTTCAAGCCCTTTGTCATGAAAAAGCTTGTGAGTTCCGGCGTTGCGCATAATATCAAGTCGGCAAAGCGCATGGTGGAGCGTGCCAAGCCGGAAGTCTGGGATGTGCTGGAGGATGTCATCAAGGAGCATCCGGTTCTCCTGAACCGCGCACCGACGCTTCACCGCCTCGGAATCCAGGCATTCGAGCCTGTGCTCACGGAAGGGCGTGCGCTGAAGCTCCATCCGCTGGCCTGCACAGCGTACAATGCGGACTTTGACGGCGACCAGATGGCCATCCATCTGCCGCTTTCGGCGGAAGCCCAGACAGAGGCGCGGATCCTCATGCTTGCGGCAAATCATATCCTGGCGCCGAAGGACGGCAAGCCCATCATCGTGCCGACGCAGGATATGGTGCTCGGCTCCTATTACCTGACCATCATCAAACCGAAGGCCAAAGGTGAGGGAAAGGTATTTACGGGCATCAGCGAGGCACTTCTGGCCTATCAGGAGCATGCCCTGGAAATCCAGGCAGAGATCCGGGTTCGTATCGAGGGATACGGCATGGTCCGTACATCTTTGGGACGCATGATCTTCAACGAGATCCTTCCCGCAGAGCTCCGCTACTACCATCGGGATGAGGAGACAGGCGAATGGTTCCTTGGCATCCTCATGAACAAGAAGGAAATCGGAAAGCTTGTGGCGAACTGCTTCAACCATTTTGGAGCGACGAAGACCGCAGAGGTCATTGATACGGTCAAGAATCTTGGCTATCATTACGCCTGCATTGCCGGTATGACGGTGGCGATTTCCGATGTCATCGTGCCGCCGGAAAAGAAGGATATCATAGATACGACGCAGAAGATCGTCAACAAGGTGGAGATGCAGTACAACCGCGGTCTTATCACGGAGGACGAGCGCTACAAGAAGGTCATCGATCTTTGGAACAAGGCCACGGATGATGTGGCGGATGCCATGATGGGCAATATGGATGCCTTCAATCCGATCTTCATGATGGCGGACTCCGGGGCGCGAGGCAACAAGCAGCAGATGCGCCAGCTCGCAGGCATGCGGGGACTCATGGCCGATCCGTCAGGAAAGATCATCGACCTGCCGATCACGGCGAATTTCCGGGAAGGGCTTTCGGTTTCCGATTACTTCATTTCTTCCCATGGCGCGCGCAAGGGGTTGGCGGATACGGCACTTCGTACCGCAGACTCCGGATACCTTACCCGCCGTCTGGTCGATGTGGCGCAGGATGTGATTGTGCGCGAGGATGATTGCGATGTATCCACGATCAATGTCGTCTGCGAACGTGCGCGTCTGGCGTCCAGTACGTTCGATGCCTTGGAAATCCTCAATGACATATTGATGGGGCGCCTGCTGGCGGCAGATGTCCGGGATCCTGCTACGGGAGAGATTCTTTTTGCAAGGGATACGGTTCTGGGCGATGAGGAACTCATGGCCATTGGCGAGCATTCCGTGCCGGAGCTCATGGTGCGCGGTTCTTCCATCAGTTCGGATGCGGCAATCAGCAATGCCATGATTACGGAGGTCATCAGTCTCGGCCAGCCGGATGAGGCTCTCAGAGAGAAACTCCATGATACCATGATCCGCGAGATGACGGGCAAGCAGGTCACGAAGGATGTAATTGACAGCGCGGGCAATGTCATCGTTGCGGAAGGCACGGAACTTACGGCAGAGTCCATTGACGCGATTCTGGAAAGCGATGCCAGGGAACTCAAGGTCCGCAACAACAATGTTCGCGGGATTGAGGTGGAAGCCATCAAGGAAGGCGATGGAGTCATCGAGTCCCTGGAGGATCGCATCCTTGGGCGTGTTCTCGCGGAAGATATCGTTCATCCTGAAACGGGCGAAAAGATTGCTTCCATCAATGACAGCATCGATGCGGAGCTTGCGAAAAAGATCGCTGCGGTCAGGGAGCGCGTGTCCATTCGCAGTGTCCTGACCTGCAAGTCGCAGTTTGGCGTCTGCATCAAGTGCTATGGCCGCGATCTTGCCAATCAGGCAGAGGTCGAGGTCGGCGAGGCTGTCGGTATCATTGCGGCGCAGTCCATCGGCGAGCCGGGCACCCAGCTGACCATGCGTACTTTCCATACAGGCGGCGTTGCAGGCGATGATATCACTCAGGGTCTTCCTCGTGTCGAGGAGCTTTTCGAAGCACGCAAGCCGAAGCATCATGCAATCATTGCAGAAGTGGAGGGCGATGCGGAAGTCGAGGATTCCGGCACGGGCATGCGCAAGGTGACGATCACCCCGAAGGAAGGGGAAGCCAGGGAATATGCAGTTCCTTATGGTGCGCGTATGGCAGTCAAGCAAGGCCAGCACATGAAGCCGGGGGACAAGATCACGGAAGGCTCCGTGAATCCTCATGATATCCTCAGGGTTTGCGGCCTTCGGGATACCCAGCGCTACCTTGTCTATGAGGTGCAGAAGGTCTACAAGTCCCAGGGCGTTGAGATCAACGACAAGCACATTGAAGTCATGGTGCGCCAGATGCTTCATAAGGTCAAGATCGAGGAATCCGGCGATACGGATTTCCTTCCGGGGGAATACATCGATATCAATTCCTTCGAGTCTGCCAATACCAAGGCCATCGAGGAAGGGGGCGAGCCTGCCGTGGCGAAGCCCATCCTTCTTGGAATCACGAAGGCATCCCTTGCAACGGATTCCTTCCTCTCCGCAGCTTCCTTCCAGGAAACGACGCGGGTACTCACCGATGCAGCCATCAAGGGCAAGGTGGATCCCCTCATCGGCCTCAAGGAGAATGTCATCATCGGCAAGCTGATTCCTGCCGGTACCGGCATGAGCCGTTACCGCGGCCTGCGGGTTGTCGATTTGGAGGAAGAAGAAACAAGGGACGGGGCGGAGGCGCCAACAGAAGTATAAGAAAGAGCAGGAAATGCCTTTGCAAGCATTTCCTGCTCTTTTCCTTTTATTTTGGGTTGTACTCGATGATCTTGATATCCGGGTGTTCGTTGAGGTTCAGGAGCTCGTCTGCGGCGATGCTGATGACGGGGCGCGCAGCGAAATCGTTGGGGAAGCAGGCGATGACTCCGGAAAGGCCGTTGCTGAGCGTTACCTTGGAACCGAGGAACGCATCTTTGATATGCGTCAGTACGGGAATGCAGACGATGGGGTCAAGGCTCGTGTAGAGGTGCTCCGTGATATAGGAAATGGCATCAAAGGGGGTCTGCTTTACATAGCCTTCACGCTCGGTGGTGATATTGTCGTAGATGTCCGCAATCGCGATGATGCTGGCATAGGGGTTGATGTCTCCGCTTCTGCTCCCAAAGGGGAAACCGGAGCCGTCCATGCGCTCGTGGTGCTGCATGGCGGCGAGCTTGACTCCTTCCGAAAGGCCGGGGAGTTTGCTCAGGATACGGTGCCCTTCTACTGTGTGCTGGATGTAGGTTTCGTAATCCTCTCCCTGGAGCTTGTCGATATGCTTGTCCAGAATGCGCTGCGGCAACTGTGTCTTTCCTATGTCATGGAGGAATCCGGCCAGCATGATATCGCGGCATTCAGATACGGGGGAATGCATCCATTTCGCAATGACGCCTGCCAATATGGAGACGCGCAGGGAATGCTGGTAGACATCGCTGGCAAGATGATTGAGCTCGAAGAGGTGGTCGATGACGCCGCTGTTTCGGGAAAGCGGGACAAGGGAGGTCGTGATGACGCTCTTGGCATTTTCCACGCGCTCCGGTTTTCCCTCGCCGACCTCCGTGAAGATTTCCTGCGCATCCTCCACAACGCTGCTGTATTCCTTTATGAAAGCATTGCCGCGATTGAATACGGCCGCTGCTGTCTGGTAATTGCTGCTGAGCTCGTAGTCATCCTTGATGTAGACGACAGGGATATTCAGGAAATTCAAGCGCGTGATATGAGCCTTGGTGAGCATGGTGTCTTCCGATACCATGACTACCATGTCCTCGTTGACCAGGGATCGTGCCAGTACCATGCCGGGTTTTAAATCTTCTACAGAAACAGCTCTCAAGGCAAACACTCCTATCCGCGGCACGGTCCAGGCAGTTCTGAAGTGCCGTATATTCCTATTCTCTGCTTGGTTTTTTCCCATGTGCATAAATCTGCATGGCTGCCAAAACAGTTCCCATTTATATAACTATTCGCTATGGAATGCGGAAATCCTACCTGCGGGAAAAAATTAAATTGCGATAGGATTTCGGTGTCATCCGGAAGAGTTCCTTGAACGCCCGGGAGAAGGTGGAGTAGTCATGGAACCCGCAGTCGTAACAGATCTGAGTGACCGGCAGCTCGCCGTTCAGAAGGCTGCGGGCATGGAGCAATCGCTTGTTGGTGATGTACTGGTGGATGCTGCAGCCTGTCTCGGCCTTGAATCTGCGCATCATATAGTGCTTGCTCATATAAGCATGATGGGCGAGCTCATCGATGGAGAGATCTTCGAAGAGATGTTCGTTGATGAATTGCAGGAGCTCCTGGATCTTGGGGTGGTATTCGGCATCGTGCAGTTCCTCAATGTCGTGTTCCAGGAGGGCGCGGTTCAGGAGAATCATGAATTCGATGAAGAGGAGCTCTGTGTAAAGCTGTTTGGCAAAACCCGGGATATGGGTGCTTTTTTCCAGTTTTTCCATATGATAGAGCAGGTCATTGCTCTTGCCCGGCGTTACATGCATGACGCTGGAGCCTGCTTGGGCCTGGAGAAAGCAGGCTGTGAGCTCTTCGCCTTCACGGGCATAGGTTTTCAGGAATTCCGGGGACATGTAGATGACAATGCGCTCGTAGGGGAAATCGGGAGAGATGATGGGACGGTGGATTTCCCCGGCACTCACGAAGATGATGTCCCGGGGTTTCAGGGGGTAGGATTTTCCTTCGATGATATAATCGCCCTGTCCCCGCAGGAACAGGATGATTTTGTGGAAATCGTGATAATGGAAGGGAATTTCTTTCATGACGGCATCCCTGAGCCGGAATACGCGGAAATCCTGCAGCAGATATCCTTTTTTCTCATATTCTTCCATGGCAGAAACGCTTCTTTCTGTTGGTTGTTATACTAGAGACCGTGGGCAGGTAAATTTTCCTGCTCACGAGTACAGGTCATTTTTTGCAATATAAAGGGCACTTTCTTTGTTTTATAAGATAAAAATGCCTGCTATAATGGGAACCATCAAAGCAAAGAAACACTAGCGAAGCTCAGAGACGGAGGCGGTAGGCATGATGGTCGTGAGGAATTACATTGCCAATAATGTAGAATATATGGTAGTCAATGGTTTGCGCGACTATATGCCGGGTCGGGAAGCGATACGTCTTCTGGCTCATCCCAGGAAGGGCATCGGGGCTGACCGCGTTATGGTGTTCACGGGAAGCGGGCAGGTACCTTCTTTCCGTTTGTACGGAGCTGATGGCAGGAGCTGTACGGCAGGCAGGGAGGAATATCTTGTCCTGGCGCATTATCTCCGCAAGGAAGGGATTGCAGTCAATGCGGCGGAACTTGTGAAGTTCCTTGGCGATGGCGCATTGGCTGCCGGAGGGGAAGAGTTCCGGTCTTTTGAGATCCATGTGACAGATTCCTTCCTGGCCAGGCTCAGGGAACGTGATGAAGCATCCTCAGCCGTTGCGTGAATCATATTCATAGCCGGCATCATATACATGCTCCTTTTCGGGGACGGGCATCCCGCCTGCTTCCCGGAGGGAGCTTTTTTTTGCGTGCGTTTCTGTGGCAAAGCCTGAATTCCCGCAGGGAACCGGCCTTGTGCCGCAGTGACGCTTTGAAAGTTTTGCCTCTGGCAAAACCTGAACAATGGCGTTATAATTGCGGGGGAGGTGTTTTGGGACGGATCTTTGGAAACAATTTCTTCTGATGCTTCTTTTTGGGGCAGTCCTTTTCCTTGTGGCTTATGTTGCGGAGGGGACTTATGCTGCCTACCGTGTTGTGCGGCTGTATCTTCTCTTTATTCTCATGCGTTATGCGGTTCGGAGGGTGCTGTCCCGTTTCTGGAGGAAGTGAACTCCTGCATGGCATTTTCCAAGGGATTCTCTTGAAAATAGATTTCTTTTTGTGCTAACCTATAGAGGGTAGATTTTTGTGAATATAGTAAATAAATATAATCAAACTATTTAAAATTATTTAAAACAATGTTATAATGAACTTAGCGAACCTACGAGGACTGTAC
>CACYDT010000048.1 GCA_902773295.1 uncultured Veillonellaceae bacterium
CGTAACGCCTTCCTTTCGAGTTTTTTGTTTGTGGTGAACATATTATACTACGAAAGTCTGGAAGGTTCCTGTTACGCGATCTTTATTATTTGTTTAAAAGTTGTAAAGTGCTGTAGTATAACAACACAAATGTCCTATTTATGCATGGCCGCCTGGGTGTCATGCTCTGCGCTTTTTATGTCTTTGCTCATGTCCTTGGCCAAATTCATCTCATGAAATTGCGGATCATTATGAAGTATCATGGTGAATTTGTCCGTCTTGTCAAGTTCTACGGTGCCTTCCTTGAAGGAAAGCTCCAGAATATGGCCGCCCTGCTTCCTGTCATCGGAAATAAAATGGAAATGCCAGCCGGGAGTGTTCAGACCGCCCATATAATTAGGGCAGTACAAGCCCACTAAAGTGCCCTTGATATTCTTGGCCGTAAATTCCGTCTGCTTTCCCTTCAAAGCTTCCACCAAGGTAGGATAGGGCTTCTGGCTGCCATACTCGCTGCGGAACAAAATGGAAGAAAATTCCGTATGCAGCTTTACCATATAAAAACTGTTTTCTCCGCACGTTCTGACTTCTTTGTTCAGGATTTCTTCGAATGCTTCCTTATCCCTGACATCCTTCAGTTCCACGGAAAGGTCATTGTCAAAATAAGTCACGGTAGCGTAAGGAACGGCCACCTTCTCGCCAGCCACTACGACACGGCCATCCCCCAGTGCTTGATAGACCGTACCGTCCAGCATGATCATTTCGCCATTCAGCCCTTCAAAGGTACCGATGCCCGTATCGCCCAAAGCGTGCATATCCTTTACCGTAACCGTGCCGCCAAAATACCCCTGCGCCAAGGACTGCAAAAGTGCCACCTGATTCAGGCTCTCACGTTCTTCCACAGCAGACGAGGCATAGCCCACACTGCCCGTCAAAAGACCGGCAATTATAGCCAGAGCAATTTTCTTTTTGAGGTTCGTTTTCATCATTCTCATTTCCTTTCTATTCTTTTGCTTGTTCTTTGCATGACTACAGAAGGGATTCCTCCTGCATCAGTATTTCGACGCAAGAAGATGCAATCCTTTTGTTGGAAAATTATAAGTACTGTGATAATTCTCCAAAATTGTCTTATAGCACTTCAATTTGCTGTTGGCACCATGATAACAATGATGTTATAATGGTGCCATAATACAATGGCAGATAACGCATGGAAAGGAAAACATTTATGAGACTTTTTCTGGCAATATCACTTGAAGGAAGTATTCAGCAGGCACTCCTGACCCTTCAAGAACAATGGACGTCCCTTGGTGTAAAAGGGCATTTCGTCCCCTCGGAGAATCTGCACCTAACCCTCGCCTTTATTGGGGAATATGGCAATCCCGATGCCGTTATGGATGCGATTTCCTCGGTTTCTTTTCGACCGTTTGCCATCCATCTTGACGGAGCTGGAAACTTCCATGACACCTACTGGGCAGGGATTGCAACAAATGAGGCTCTTTTTTCCTCTGTCCGGCGGATCAGACGAGCTCTTGCCGAGCAAAGCATCCCTTACGACCGCAAGAAATTCGCCCCACATATCACCTTGGTTCGGAAAGCAGAATTCACCGGTCATATGGAAACACTGCTGAAGCGCCTGCCAAGCGAAAAGATGGAGGTACATGAGATTTCGCTGATGCGGTCAGACCGTGGCAAAAATGGCATGATCTACACGCGAATCGACGGCATTGCGGCAGGTGGTGCAAAGTAAATGTATAGCGGAAGTTGCAGAAGATGAAAAAAACATGCCTGATTTTTTGCCTGGTGCTGCTCCTGGTCGCCGGGCTATATCTTATGCCCCATGAAAAGGAGTATTGCAAGCAAACCGAACTGGTCTTGCATACCGTCGTCACTCTCCAGGCGGAAGGGCCTGAAGCGAAAGCCGCCGTCCGGGAAGGAATGGAACGCCTCCGCGCTTTGGAAAGCATGATCGATGAAGAATCCGAGGACAGCGACACAGCGAAACTCCGTGCCGCAGCGGGAAAGGAATACGTTTCTCTCCGTCCCGAGGTCTATCATATGCTGGAACTATCCCAACAGTATTCCGAGAAGACCAACGGCGCATGGGACATCACCCTATCTCCCCTTCTCGCCCTTTGGGAGTTCGACACGGAGCATGCACATATCCCATCCCATGAGGATATGATTGCCGCACGGCAAAAAACCGGCTGGCAGCATCTGAAACTTCGCGCTGAAGACCAAAGCGCCCTGCTCGACGAACCCGGCATGTCCATCCATCTGGGAGGCATTGCCAAGGGATACGCGGCGGATGAGGTGCGACGCATCTTTCGGCAGCATGGCGTAGAAAACGGCCTCATAAACATCGGCGCCAGTTCCATCTGCGCCATGGGAAAAAACACGCAGGGATCCGCCTGGAAGATCGGCCTGCGCCATCCCCGCCAGGATGAGGGATACTGCACCACGGTCGAGCTGTCCAACGCCTCCCTCTCCACCTCCGGGGACTACGAGCGATTTTTCCTGCAGGACGGCAAGCGCTATCATCACATTCTGGATTCCCGCACGGGAATGCCTGCAGATTCCGACCTGGCCAGTGTCACCATCGTCATAGACGGAAACTGCGAAGATGCCGGGATGCTCTCCGACCTGCTTTCCACGACGATTTTCATCCTCGGAAAAGAAAAAGGCAGGGAGCTCATTTCCTCCCTGCCGGAACCTGTTTCCATCATCCTTGTCCACCAAGATCTCTCGATGGAAACCATCAGCAACAAATAGCGACTCATCCATGCTCTTCCAGCAGCGGTTTCAGGAACTTTCCCGTATAGGATGCCTTCACTTTGACAATCTCCTCCGGGGTGCCCTCTGCAACAACCGTTCCTCCCTTGTCCCCGCCTTCGGGACCGAGGTCGATGATATGGTCGGCGGTCTTGATGACATCGAGATTGTGCTCGATCACAACCACGGTATCACCGCCCTCCACGAGACGGTGCAGGATGCCCAGCAGCTTATGGATATCTGCCGTATGAAGCCCTGTCGTCGGCTCATCCAGAATGTAAAGAGTCTTTCCCGTGGAGCGCTTGGCAAGCTCCGTCGCCAATTTCACGCGCTGCGCCTCCCCGCCGGAGAGCGTCGTTGCAGGCTGTCCCAGCTTGATATAGCCGAGACCCACATCCTGTATCACCTGGAGCTTCCGCGCTATCTTCGGCACGTTTTGGAAGAACTCCACCGCCTCATCAATGGTCATGTCCAGCACATCGGCAATCGTCCTGCCCTTATACCTGACTTCCAAAGTTTCCCTGTTGTACCGCGCTCCCTTGCAGACCTCGCAGGGCACGTAGACATCCGGAAGGAAATGCATTTCAATCTTTAAAATGCCGTCCCCTTTGCAGGCCTCGCAGCGTCCCCCCTTGACATTGAAGCTGAAACGCCCCGCCCGATACCCCCGCATCTTCGCTTCGGTGGTCTGGCTGAAGAGTTCCCTTATGCTGTCGAACACTCCCGTATAGGTTGCCGGATTGGAACGCGGCGTCCGGCCAATGGGCTGCTGGTCGATATTGATAATTTTGTCAATATTCACCAGCCCCTCAATCCGCTTGTGCTTCCCCGGCTTCCCCTTGGCGCGGTAGAGCCGGGAGGCAATGCCCTTGTAGAGGATCTCATTGACCAGGGTACTCTTTCCGGAACCGGAAACCCCGGTTACCAGAGTCAGCGTCCCCAACGGGAATCTCACATGGATATTCTTGAGATTGTTTTCCTGTGCGCCCACGATCTCAAGGCATCGTCCGTTCCCTTTGCGGCGTTCCGCAGGCACGGGGATATATTTCTTGCGTGCAAGGTACTGCCCCGTGACAGATTCCTCTGCCGCTATGATATCCTCCGCCGTTCCCTGGGCTACCACATTGCCGCCGTGCGCTCCGGCTCCCGGGCCGATATCGATGATATGATCGGCGGCATACATCGTATCCTCGTCATGCTCCACCACGATGAGCGTGTTCCCTAAATCCCGCAGATGCTTCAATGTCCCAAGCAGGCGGTTATTGTCCCTCTGGTGCAGACCGATGCTCGGCTCATCGAGAATGTAGAGCACCCCCATGAGCCCGGAACCAATCTGCGTCGCCAGCCGGATGCGCTGTGCCTCGCCCCCCGACAATGTCCCGGCCGCACGTGAAAGGGTGAGATAATCGAGACCCACATTCAGGAGGAAGCTCAGCCTTGCATGAATTTCTTTCAGAATCTGCGCCGCAATTTTCTGCTCCCGTTCCGTCAGCTCCAAATCCTGGAAAAAAGCATCGCATTCCCGGATGGTCATCTCCGTGACCTCATGGATATTCTTCCCCCCCACCGTCACGGAAAGCGTCTCGGGCTTCAGCCTCGCGCCATGGCAGGAATTGCAGGGAATATCCGTCATATAGTTCTCGTAGGATTCACGCATCTCATCGGAATCCGTTTCCTCATAGCGGCGGGACAGGAGGGGCATGACCCCTTCAAAGGGCACATGGTATTCCTTGTACTCCCCAAACATATTCGTATAGTAAAAAGTATATCGCTCCTCCCGCGAGCCGTGCAATAGAATCTCCTGCGTCTTCCAGTCGATATCCTTCCACGGAGTATCCAAGGTGTACCCTTTCTTTTCCAGGATGGCCGCCATAAGACACATGGCATAGGAATGAGGATTCTTGGAGAGCGGCGCAAATACACCGCCTCCCACGGAAAGCTCCGGATCCGGCAGCACGAGTTCCTCATCGAATTCCCTATGACTGCCAAGACCTGTGCATTCCGGGCAGGCTCCGTAAGGATTGTTGAAGGAGAACATGCGCGGCGTGATTTCCGGCAGGCTGATGCCGCAGTCCACACAGGCAAAATTCTCGCTGAACATCAGAAGTTCCCCGTCCACTACCTGAACATAGACGACGCCTTCTCCCAGCTTGAGCGCCGTTTCCAGGGAATCCGCCAGACGCTGCTCCATGCCCTCCCGCACGAGAAGCCTGTCAACGACCACCTCGATGGTATGCTTCTTGTTCTTTTCCAGCTGGATCTCCTCATTCACATCATACACTTCACCGTCAATCCTGGCTCTTACATAGCCCTCCTTGCGGATATGCTCCAGAAGTTTCTTGTGCTCGCCTTTCTTGCCCCTTATGACCTGTGCCATGACAAGAAGCTTCGTGCGCTCCGGCAGCTCCATGATCCGATCGATCATCTGGTCCACGGTCTGCTGGGTGATAGGCTTTCCGCATTTCGGACAATGGGGACGCCCTGCCCTTGCGAACATGAGCCGCAGATAATCATAGATTTCCGTAACCGTCCCCACCGTGGAACGCGGATTGTGGCTCGTGGTTTTCTGGTCGATGGAAATGGCAGGGGACAACCCCTCGATATTATCCACATCGGGCTTGTCCATCTGCCCGAGAAACTGCCGCGCATAAGAAGACAACGATTCCACGTACCTCCTCTGCCCTTCCGCATAGATGGTATCAAAGGCCAGAGAGGACTTCCCCGACCCGGAAAGCCCTGTGATGACCACCAGCTTGTCCCTTGGAATCTC
>CACYDT010000049.1 GCA_902773295.1 uncultured Veillonellaceae bacterium
ACTCGCAGAAAACAGTACAGAATATAGTATATTATCGTATATTTTATTCGATTTCTTAAGGAAAAATCCTTCTATAAAAAGGTATACCTTTCTAGACGGCTCCCCGCCAAGAAAACAGGGCTTGAAGGGGGGAGTGAAAGGATGAAAAAGAGACTCTTGTTGGGTGCTCTTTTGGGACTTTGTACCTGGATACATCCCGTGTCTGCACAGGAAGTCACTGTGGTGGGGATGGGGATGGACAAGGACAGCGCCATCAGGGATGCTTCGCGCCTGGCCGTGGAACAGGTGGTGGGAACGTATCTGGATTCCCGTACCCTCATGGAGAACCTTGTGATTCGGCTGGATGAGGTCTACAAGAAATCCCGAGGCTTCGTCAAGAAAATCACCGTCTTGGAGGAAGGCAGGGTGGATGCCTCCACCTACCGGGTGCAGGCCCGCATCGATGTAGACACGAATCCCAATGCGGAGCTCATGGACGAGCTCACCATGCTCATGAGGCTCAATGATCCCAGGATTGCCGTGGTTGTGCTGAACAGCACGAGCAATGGACATCCGTCTCATAATGAAAATGCCGAAAGCGCGTTGAACTCCAAGCTTTTGGAAATGGGATTCAACCATGTGGTTGATGCCGATCATGTCATAAAGCTTTACGATGCCAAATTCCTCAATAATATTTATGAAGGACGCACAGGGCTTTCCAATGTTGGTACGGATGATGCCTGTGAATTTCTGGTTCTTGGCAAAGTTGCCGCAAATGTAGCGAATGTGGCTGTTCCGGACTACCGTACAGGGCAGATGATGGAAGCGCCTTTGGCAAATGCGCTGACGAAATTGAATGTGAAAATCCTGAAGTATGATACAGGAGATCTCATCGGGACATTTGTTTCCGATGGCTCGGGAATTGGCATCAATACGGGGCGCGCCATGGATTCCGGCTTGACAAAGGCTGCGGAGGATGCGGCAAGCCGCATCGAAAAGATATTCAAGCAGTTCAGCGCGAAAGTTGGTACAGGGGTAGCGGTAACCATATATGCGAGCGATTCCGCTCGGCTTGAGCAGTTGATACAGGATTTGCGGTCCCTGGGAGAGGTGGATAATGTGTATATCCGCAGCCAGGATAGAGGAAAGGCTGTCTTGGAAGTGGATACGGCGCAGAAGCCCCATGTCATATCATCGTCTTTGCGTGTTCGTTCCAAGCAAAATGTCGTTGTCGAGAACATGACGAACAATACGATTGTTTTCAGAATCCCGTAAGGAGGTTCCTATCTATGAGAAACAGGCTGATTCATCAAGGCATTCACTTCTTCATGTTCCTCTTGTGCTTTTGCTTTATGGCTTCTGCAAAGGCTGCTTCCCTTTACGAGTACCCCAATGTGGCGGTGCTTCCCTATGCAAACAAGGCAGCTGTTTCCAAGCAACTGGATCTTGCTGATGCATCCTTGGTATCGGAGTTTGTCATTGAAAAACTTCTTGACAGCGAGCGATTCAATGTGGTGGAGCGAGAAGTTCTCATGAATATCATGCAGGAACACAATCTCAACATGTCCGGCATGATTGACCCCTTGACTGCGGTGAGTGTTGGGAAGCTTGCCGGTGCCCAGTATTTCATTGCGGGAAGCGTGACAGGGTTAAGTTCCAAGTCCAGCGGTTTCGACTATACGAACAGTGAGCTTGGGAAAGCCGGGATGAACAAAAATAGCGTGATTGCCAATGTGACTGCAAGAATCATTGATATTGAGACAGGAAGAGTTGTCATGGCAGCCAGCGGCACAGGGAAATCGGCCAGCACCAATGTGGAATTTACATTGAACCAGAAGAAAACCGAGAGCATAGAGACTACGGGATATGATAACTCTACGGATGAGGAATACATCATGGAGGGTGAGGAAACTTCCGTTACAACCCATACTATCCGTATTGGAAGTGAGGATTTTAGTCAGGTACAGGTACGAAATGCACTTTATAAAGCAGTTGACGATTTGGTATTCAATAAGACTTTCGGCATATTGGCGAAAATGGATGCCAAGAATCGGGGAAAGGACGGAAAAATAAAGAGAAGAAAGGTTTGATTGTATGAAAGCAAAGATATCGGCCGTTGCGCTTGCGTTTTCCTTAGGAGGTGTTTGTCATTCTGCTCAGGCCGAACAGCCCGCAGCGGAGGGCTACCGACAGATTTTCCAATCAGGGGCTTTTTATGTGGAGTACAAGGACAATTACACGACGCGCATCATTGCCGAGAAGGACGGGAAACGCATGGAGCGCACGAATTATGAGACGGGCATGAGCTGGATGAAGTACCTGAATCCCTTGGGCATGCTCTTTGCCGGAGAGGATCCGAAGTACCCCGAGGTTCTTCACAAGGACGGGAAATATTACCAGTTCACCGAGGAGGACAAGGGGAAGGTTTGCGAGGATGACAAGCTGGACGCAGAGAACTTGAACCCACGGGAAGGCTGGGGGGACATCGGGCGGAAGCTTGCCCTTCCCATGGAGCTGGCCTTGTTCTTCTGGGAGGATCCCTATCGTGCGGGCACCACTGCTTTGGAGATGCCAAAGGAACTCTGGAGCGGGAAGAAGACCGTGGGAGACAAGGAGTATGACTGTGACCGCTATGCCAGCCGGATCCCTTCTGCAACGGGAGGGGAGGAGGCTCTCTACATCTATGAGATGCTCTATCTGGATGGCGGCTTGAAAAAAATTTGCTCCTATGTCAAGAAAGGCGAGGAAGAATATCCGGTGAACACGCTGGAGATCAAGAAGATCGAGGGCACTGTCCCGGATGGTCTGTTCAAAATCAGCAAGAAGACGAAAATCTACGAGGCTGGCATGGGGGATATGAACGATCTTTTGGAGCAGCCGGCGCAGATCGGCACGATGGAGGGCATTTGATATGAAGAAAAAGAAGCTTCTTTCTTTCCTCATGGGAGGCATGCTCTCCCTAGGGACTTTCCTTCCCTCCGCAAATGCCGCAAAGATTGATGCCTACCGGGATATCCTGCTGAGCGAGAGCTATACCATACGCTATGACAACATCACGCCTCCCCCGCGGGTGACCAATCGGGACAGGATGGAGCTCTTCGGGAAGAGCGGCCTGTCCGTCGAGAGGAATGACTATCTCACCAACCGCCAGAGCAGCGGCATTATTGTGGATGACGGCACAGACCGCTATGAGGAGGTCGGCGACGAGGATTTCAGCATGTGCCGGCTCACGAAGGGCAGGGAGGATTTCTATTTTACAAAGTACAAGAAGGGGGACAGCTATCAATACTTCGGCACGAAGGAAAACAAGGTGGAAGCCAATGCCAAGAACTATCTTTCGGAGGTCGTGGAAGGGCAAAGCTATGGGGATCCGGAAGTATCCCGGCTCCTGAAGGCAATGCTCCCTTCCGGCAGAAAGACGGCAGGTCAGGAGGTCTACAGCTATGTGAAGGGCGGTTCTCTGCCGGAGGGGCTTTCCTATGAGGACTACAAGAGCAGCAACACGGGACAGACGAGTGTCATCCGCTATTATTTTGCGGGGCAGTCCCTCGTGAAGATCGCTTCCGCCAGCTACTACCGAAAGCCGGACGGAAGCATGGACGGGCATAAGTGCATCATCCGCATCACGGAATTCTCCTCGGTGCCGGACAAGTCCTTGCTGAGGCTTCCGGATGGTGTGGAGGATGTGACGAAACGAAAGGAAAAGAAATGAAGAAACAACGACTGGCAGCAGCGGCGCTTTCTGCCCTGCTTGCCGCTTCCCCTTTGACAGCGGGGGCGGCAGGCAGCAGCAACCCGACGTGTGTATTGATGAAGTTCACGGATGACACCCGCTACGATGCCATTGAGTCTGCGGCATCTCTTTCGGATCTCGTGATGGAAAAGATGGTGGCAAGCGGGAAGTTCAATCTGAAGGAAACCCGCCCGATTGATGAGAATATCGAGGCACAGCTTTATGATGAAAAGGTGCGGGAAATGAAGGGCTTCGAGTCTGCTATGGCCACAGGAGATTTTGACCGGCTTTTTGAAGGGCCGGGATTCAGCGAGAACAAGGCCCAATCCATTGCCACCGCCGCCGTGGGGCAGATCATCACACCGGAGATCACCGGCGAGATCGGAAGAGCGCATCAGGCAGAATATCTGGTGCAGGGAACCATCATCAATCTGGGGACGGGCAATTGGTGGAATGAGGACTATATGGCCATGTCTTCTGCCATCAACATAGGTTCTTCCCTTGCGGCGGCTCCCATTGCCTCTGCTCTCGGCGGGGCGCTCGGCCCCTTGGGAGGTCTTGTCGGGGGCCTCGATATCAAGCGCACGGGCATCGGGGTGCAGAGCGATATGCGGCTCATCAAGGCCGATACGGGAGAAGTTGTCTGGTCCAAACGCGTGGTGGGCATCGCCGATCAGAAGCAGGTCAGCCTCGGCCTCATCAGTGTCGGCACGACAAAGCTCACAGCCAATCTCTATGCCAAGGCCATGGACAAGGCGGCAACGAAAATCGTCGATGCGCTCATTGCCGATATGGAAGCGGGCAAGCTGTTTGTGAAGTAGGGGGAAGATATGAAGAAATGGATAGGGGCAGCGCTCCTTTTCCTCTCGCTCCATGCCGGTGCTGTCAATGCTGCCGATGTGCCGGAGCGGCCAACCGTTGCTGTCATGGACTTCGGCAAGCATGCAGGGGCAGCGACGAAGGATATCGTCGTGGAGAACACGAATAAGACCGCTTCCGATTACATCATTGAAGCTTTGGTGGAGAGCAATCACTATGATGTCATGGCAAAGGATATCCTGGAGGAGAAGATTGCCGAAGAAGGGCTCAATACCGAAGGGTTGATCGATCCGGATACCGCGAAGCGCATTGGGGAAATCCTTGGTGTCCGCTACATTGTCTATGGCAATCTCAACGATGTCACCGGAAGCTCCACGGGGCTTCAGGTGATTGCGAGCGGCGGCAAGGTGCATACCGTGAAGGCTCATATCATCGCCCGCATGATGGATGTGGAAACCGGTGATATTGTCATGGCAGCCAAGGGAGAGGGAAAGTCCAAAAGCGCTATCGTCAAGGCGGGCACGGAATCCTTCGGCTATATCACTGTGGGCACCAAGCGGATCTCTCAGGTCAGCGTCCATAATGCCTTGAAAAAGGCGGCTTATGATATGGTGGACAAGCTGACGGAAAGATTGTTTGGGGCAGAAAAGAAATAAGATTTTTGGCGGTTCTTCGGGGAGGCGGATCAAAAAGGGGCAGGGAACTTGGCCGGATTGGTTGGAGGCTGAGGAACGCTGCAGTTCCTGAAGAAAAACAAAGAAAAGGAGATGTTCGTTCATGGATGCAAAAAAGTTAAGGAATTTGGTATGTGCAGGACTTTTGGGAGGAGCCATCACAGGAATTGGTATACCAACGGCAGATGCGGCAATTTTCCAGGATTTTGCGCCTGTTCCGCGGAGTTCTTGCCAGCTCAGTGAAGATCAAGTTGTTTTGCTAGCAAGCTACAAACATGCCCATACAACCAAAGAAGACGGGACTGTCACACAGACCATAGGGGACAACAACGACTATGACTATAATCAGGGCGATTATAGCACAAATGATGATCATAGCGATCACAGCAGCAGGACAGACAGCCATAACAAAACATACACCAAGGATGACCACAGCACAAAAACAGACAGCCATAACAAAACATATACCAAGGATGACCACAGCACGAAAACAGACAGCCATAATCGGACGAGCATCAAATCGAACAGCGATAACATAGATGACCATAGCTATCGGGGAACCAATAGCGATAACGATTACAGCAAGAACGTGGGAAATGAAAGCAGCGGCAACATCAACTATAGCGAAGACTACAGTCGGGGGAAGCGCATTGACAATCGCGACCAGAGCTATCATGATAACCGCGACCAAAGCTATAACGATAATCGCGACCAGAGCTACAATGATAACCGCGTAGACAATAGCTATCACGATAACAGTTACAATGATAATTCTATCCATGTGGACAACAGCCGCAACAACAGCAGGAATATCGACAATAGCCGTCATACAACCGTCCGGAACAATACGAAAAATGTCAATATCAACAGCAATAACAAGAACAGCAACAACAAGGACGTAGGAAACATTAAAAACAGCGGAAATACAAGGAACAGTGGCAACGTATCCAATAGCGGAAACACTTCGAACAGTGGGAA
Source organism: uncultured Veillonellaceae bacterium (assembly GCA_902773295.1). Taxonomy (GTDB): domain Bacteria; phylum Bacillota; class Negativicutes; order Selenomonadales; family Selenomonadaceae; genus UBA3796. The sequence continues at coordinate 6,184 of CACYDT010000049.1, forward strand.
TGTCTCTAATAGCGGAAATCTTACGGATAACAGGAAATACGGCAGTGAGAATACAACAACAAGGACAAATGTCCAACAGAATCAAAATATCAACAGCAATAACAAGGCAAGCAACCGGACGGACAACAGCAAACACAACAGTGAAAATACGAACCAAAAACAGAACATCAGGAGCGGCTATCCTGTGAGCGGGAAGGTAACGAAGTAGCAGTGCAATGTGTTGGATAGGAGTATGGGCAGGGGCAGGAGTTTTCCTGCGTTTGCCCGTTCATCATCATTCCGGCAGGGGAGGGAAGGAAATGAAGCTGTCCAGGCTAAAACATTTGCTGTGTGCAGCATTCGTCGGCAGTGCAGTCTTGTGGGGGGAGTATGTGGAGGCCGGCGTTGTGACACAGTATGTTCCGATGCTGACCTATGCGGATCATACAGTCCCTACCTACAACAAGCCGAATGGCTCGCAAAAAGGATTTATTTCCCCGAATGTTGCCTTGGTCTGGATCAAGGAAATCCGTCCGGATGGCTGGGCGTATGGCAGCTATCCCATCGCAGGAGGCAAGAGGATCTATCGCTGGTTCCGCATGCAGGAATTGCAGGGATATAACGATTACAATAATTTCCACATGCGTTCGGATGCCACGCAGATTGTGTTCCGAACCAGCTCGCAGGATGCCAAGATTGGGAAGCTTCTGTATGATGAGGATATCCTGGTGGTCGGAGAGACAGGGGCGAACTACAAGATTATTTACAAGGTCAATGGCGGCAGTGAGTACAAAATGGGTTGGATTGAGAAGCAATATGGCAGCAGGGGTTCCGGAGAGAATGGTTCGTCCGAGGATCGTTCGCCTGTTGCCGCTGATTACTCGTATGACGATGGTGCGTCCGGCAACGATGACCAATCCGGGGAGGCCGGAGTATACGGTGAGGGAAGAGCACATAAGCATCCCCCCAGATCCTCCACCGGTGGGGAACGCTCGGGCGGCAGCAGGGGAAATCGCCAAGTTGTAGTCAATTACGGGACAATCGTTTCGAATGGGGATACGGACTTCAGTTTCAATGATGGCAGCGTGACGGATAACAGTGTGAACAATGATAATCGTACGGATAATTCTGTCAACACGGACAATAGTAAGAATACGACCTATGATGAAAGCCGGAACGACAATCGCGTGACCAATGACAATCATGTGGATAATTCCACGAATGTGGATAACAGTGAGAACACGACGAATGTGAACAAGAATACCAATGTCAATCAGCGGAGCAAAGATGAACAATGAAAAGGAGGCAGGGAATATGAAACACTTCGCCACTCGGAAAATTCTTTGGGCCATTGCCTTGGGCACAAGCATATCTTTTGGTTCAATGCAGGGGTCTCTTGCTGTAGCGGCGGCTCCCATGGACACCACCGAGGTCGCTGTCAATGTGACCGTCCAGCAGGGAACCATTGATTGGTCCCAAGGTGCCAAGTCCAGGGTCACGGCTGTGGGCATCGGCTTGCCGGACAGGCGGGGCATGGCCATGTCCCGTTTGGCGGCCATTATGGATGCCCAGAGGAACCTTCTGGGTATCATCAAGGGGGTTCAGGTGGATTCCGATACCCTCATGGAAGAACTCATTATCAAGAGCGATACCGTCAAGCGCAACATCGGCGGATTGCTTCAGGGAGCGGAGGTCGTTGATGAGGGCATGAATGCGGACGGGAGCTACTATGTGAAGATGAGCGTTCCCCTTTTCGGCGCGAAGAACAGTCTTGCGGCAGCTGCTTTGCCGGAAGTAATCAAGGATATCAAGCCTGTCCCGATTGCCCATGTGAATGTGAGCGATACTCCCTTGACCAAGGAAGAGGTGAAGGAAGTCCAATCGGCGAGCTATACGGGAATCATTGTGGATGCAAGCGGCATGGGACTGGAACCAACCTTCTCTCCGGTCATCTTTGACAGTAATGATCGTGGCGTCTATGGCATCAGCAATATCGACCCGGACAAGGCCATCAGCTATGGCATGGTCGGATACGCAAAATCCTTGGAGAGCGCAACGAGCAATGCCCGCATCGGCTCGAACCCCTTGATTGTGAAGGCAGTTTCTGTCAGGGGTGGCAGTAATTCCGTCAGGTCTGTGAATGTCGTGGTCTCTCCGGAGGATGGCGATCGCATCCTCCTTGCCAACGAGGGAACAGGCATCTTGGATAAGTGTGCGGTTGTCTTTGTAAGGTAGGAAATTCTGCATTACAGTAAATATATGCCCTTCCGGGCATATGGGAGTCGTCAGCTTGGAGATTGGGGTGGCGATTGCCATTAGCTCAGAAGAATTTATCATTTTTACAGTAAATATTTTTAAACCGTAAAATACAAAGAGGGAAGTGGAAAGGATAGAGGATATTATTTATGAAGACGATAGAAGGAAATGTTTGGAGGGAAAAAGATGTCTTTTTGGAGTGAGAAGGGATTTCTATCCCAAAAACTCAAAAATCTATTATTGGTACCGTTGATTGGCACATTGATTACAGCGCAAGCAAACCTGGCCTTTGCATCCGAAGAAGGGGATGGGTCAGAGGGAGCAGCTTATCCCAAGACGGTTGCATCAGAAAACAAAGTCGTTGTAACAGAACAAAGCAAATCTATTAATGGAATCGTGGAAGAGCATGATGGAACCTTGGATGTCGTCTATGGCGGCGGCAATGTGAACAATAATGAAATTGCATCCGATAATGACGTAATCATTTCCGGCGGAAAAATGACAGCGGTTGTCGGAGGTATATCGTCAAGCAGGGATGCCAGCAACAACCATGTTACTGTCACAGGCGGAACTATCACCAATGGTGTCGTAGGCGGTGCCACATTCTTTTCTGCCGAGTCCGGCAATGTGGCAGGAGATGCCATAAACAATAGTGTAACCATCACGGGCGGAACGGTTGCCCATGTTTCCGGCGGCGAGGTGGGCTATGCCCGTCCGAACAATACCGGAAAAGGTTCGGATATAACAGAGCCGACTTCTGCCAAGGGCGGAAATGCCATACAGAACAAAGTTACAGTAACAGGAGGAACTGTTACGGGTGGCATTGTCGGAGGCGCAGCCTTGACGGGAAATGCGACGGGGAATTCCATCAATATTCAAGGCGGAAAAGTGTCCGGCGAGGTCATTGCCGGTGAAGTGCGCTATCCGACAGCAGGTTCTTCCGTTACAGGAAACAATATTACCATTTCCGGGCAGCCTGATTTGAGCGGCGCCACGCTCAGGGGCGGTGTCCTGGGGGATACGGACAGCCCTGCCGGAAACAGTCTCAATATCTATACCAAGAATATATATGCGAAAAATATTTCTGGATTTGATTCCTTGAATATCGATCTTCCGTCGGATGCCACTTCCGGGGATACGATACTCAGCCTCAGCGACAGTTCCGGAACGGATCTCAGCAATATGGATATTCGCGTTGGGAAGCGTTGGGATGGAGGCGAGAATGACTTCGCAAACAGCACCGTTACACTAATCAATAACTCGAATGGAGGCATCCGGATCAATGATGCCACAACTTTGGAGAATTATTTTTATGACGGCGTGACACTGCGGTATCCTTTGGTCGGCGGCGGTTTGTCTTCCGATGGGAACAGCTATACGGCAAGTTTTGGTTCTCCCATGGTAAATCCCGCCACCCAGAGTACGACAGCCGCCCTCATGGTTCCCACGATGCTCGTGGCAGGTCATGGGATTCATCTTCCGGATCCCGATCCGGACAGGATGGATTATGAGGGAACGATGACGAACGGGGAAGAGGAGAGCAGCAAGGCTGAGGCCAAGGATCAAAAGCCTGTAGCAATGGATATCGCTCCCTTCTTCGATTTCAGCGGAGGTTCCATGAGGGAGAAGACAGGGTACGGCTCCTATGTCGATATGGACAGCGTAGGCATGGATGCAGGCGTGGCCTTTGCCCGAGACAACCGCCACGGGCGCTTGGTTTTTGCCCCTATCGTTGATTATGGCCATGGCGATTATGATACCTACCTCAGTGACGGAACTCGCGGGAAAGGATCGGCGAAGTATTGGGCCGGAGGCATGATTGCCCGCCAGATGAACACGAATGGGTTCTACTACGAGGGGAGTCTTCGCATGGGCAAGACAGATGTGGATTTCATCTCCGACGATATGCGGAATGAGGGGGATGCGCCTGTTTCCTTCCAGTCCTCCGCGAAAGTCCTCACGGGACACATCCGCATCGGAAAAGTTTTCCGTTACGGGCCAAATGACACCTTGCATGTCTATGGCCTGTATACCCATACACACCAAGGCGGCATGGATGCCGATCTGTCCTCCGGGGAACACTACCGCTTCTCCAAGGTGGACAACGGGCGTCTCCGCATCGGCGCGCGCCTGACCTGGATGAGAAAGAAGAACCAGAGATTCTATTCCGGTATTGCCTACCAGTACACAAGGAACGGTTCTGCCTCGGCAGTATGCGATGACATCGCCATTCCCAGATCCGGACAGAACGGCAGCAGCGCCATGCTGGAAATCGGCTGGCAGATCCGCCCCAACCCAAACAGCCCTTGGTTTGTGGACTTGAATGCCACGGGATGGGTCGGAATGCAAAAGGGGGTGACGGCACAGATAAGAATTAAGAAGGATTTTTAATGGGAATTAATTATTGAAATGGAGGAAGGAAAAATGGCAGAGAATCAGCAGTATGATATTGTGTTTGTCCTTGATGAGAGCTGGAGTATGCAGGGACCTATTGATAAAGTGAAAGATAATATGAAATCCTTTGCAGAAAAATTAAAAATGGAAGGTGTGGATGCTCAATTTGGTCTTGTAGAATATGGATATGACAGGAGTAAATATGATGAAGTAAAAAAATACGATTTGACTCATGATGTAGATGCCTTTATTGAAAAACTGGACAATATTTCTGCCGACGGAAGTGAAGAAAATGGTCTGACAGCCATTATGGATGGAACAAATGGGGCAATTTCTATGAATTTTCGCGAAGGCTCCAATAAAGAAATTATTGTTGTTACAAATGAAGGTTATGAAGAGAATGATTCTCGTTATTCAATAAAAGCTAATTATTCCCAGGATTCTGTAATTGCACAATTACAGGACATGGGGGTAAAATTGGATGTGTTTGGGGCAATAAAAAATTCTGATCATAATCAGGATTTCTGGAATGTATATGGGGGAGAGGGCTGGTGCCAGGAGGAATGGGAACCTATCGCAAATGCAACAAGTGGCCGACTTATTGAAGGAGATGGTAATCCAGTTAATGGGCAATTTTATGATATACAGAATGACTTCTCTACACTTTTCAAAGCGGCTATTATTGATGGAGTAGTGGAACCTCCTACTACGGGAACGCATCAGGTATCCTTCACTCAGTGGAGCTTCGGTTATACTCCGACAGATGCAGCGGCAGTTCTTGCCTCTGATCCCAACAGTTCCATTACAATTACTCCCAGTGCTTGAAATACACATCAGTATCGTCTAAAAGAACCTGTGATTCCAGAAAATCATACGCCCGCTGTCCGGGCGTATGGGAACCTTCCTTTTCATACAGAAGGAAGGTTCCCATATACCCGGAATGGCTTCTAGCCTTTTTCATGATTTGAACCATATTTTTTTCAAAAAGAACATACGCTCTCCCGGGCATATGGGAGCAACTCCCAAAAACAACACCAATTTCTGATATAATGGAACAAGGAATGCCGTTCCTCTCATTTTGTCTCACAAGGAGAACCGTGTCATGAAAAAGATGATTGCAAACAAAGAAACAATCCGTGTATTTTTCTTCTTTCTTTCTATTCTCTTCGCTTCTTGCCAGCTTGCCATGGCGAAGGATTATGATGGGGAGTATACCTATCCCACGGGTTATTTCTGGGGGATTTCCGGTGCCATATCCTATGAACTCAGCGATACAAGGCTTGCCGAATTGGTACAACGCAAGGATAGAGGGGGGACATGGCTCCGTTTCAAGCAGCCGGGAGATCTCGTCGTGACTGTCCACATGCACCAACAAGGCTATGGAAACTATGCAGGCAGGTTCCTGATCCATATCACCGGGCATGCCGTGGATGAAACAGCCGTGGACAGAAATACCTTTGCCCAGGAAATCCTTGCACTGGTCAACAAAGAGCGGGCAAAAGTCGGAGCAAAGCCACTGCACCTTGCCGAGGACATGCAAAAAGCTGCACGAGTCCGCGCTGTGGAACTTACGATAAAGTACTCCCACACGCGCCCCAATGGAAAGGAGTGTTTCACAGTCCTCAAAAAACAAGGCTGCGGTGTAGGGGAAAATATCGCCGCCGGCGCAAATTCCCCTGCCGCTGTCATGAAACTCTGGATGGAATCCCCGGGCCATCGAAAAAATATCCTGAATCCTCTGTACGAAGAATTGGGCGTTGGATACACCTACAACAGCAACACAGAATTCCAGCACTATTGGGTACAACTATTCCGGTGCTATACCAACCGTTAAAATTTGTCGTGGCCAACGCATCAAAAATAAAGAATCACATATCATGATAAGCTAAAATGTCTTGGCACAGTATATATTCAAAAATAGGAGGAAACTATAATGAGTATCAAGACTTTCGTTGCATCTTTAGGCGTGGCAGCGTGTGTTGCCCTCCCATTCTCATCCGCCTCCGCACAGGTTCTGGACGGTGCAGAGGTATACAACGGGCACTATTACAAGGCATTTGAGTTCAAATTGCCCTGGGATGCTGCCAGCAAATTTTGCCAGAGCATGGGCGGGCACTTAGCGACGATGGAAGATAAAACTGAAGTTACCGTATTGGATAAAATACGGACAAAAGGGGGTGGATTTAACTACTGGCTCGGTGGGTATAGGGATGACCAAGGACTTTGGCGCTGGTTGAACGGTTCGATTATTACCGATTCTTTTTGGCGTGCTAATGAACCATCAAGTTCAGAATCCAAGAGCAAGATGCTGATACACAGGTACGATAAGGCATTTGAATGGTACAGCCATGATGGCAATGAGAAATGGTCATTTATTTGCGAATGGGATTCGATGCAGGACGCTCACGAAAGCACCATGTAAGAAGATGGCTTTCCGGGATTCATGGGAGCAGTGCCATGCTGGAACTGGGATGGCAGGTGAAGCCATCGGAGCGTTCTTCTTGGATGGTTCCCATCTGTCCGGAAAGATGAAGGAGATAGGCAAAGAAAACCCCGCCGGGGCTGCCCTGGCGGGGGAGGTATTTCAATCAAAGCTGCGGAAGGTAGGAGGCACGCTCCGACGCAGGAATCTTTAGTGCTTCCATAGCTTGTTGTGCCGTCAGATGAAGGGATTCCATCATATTGCGAATATTGTTCATACGCTCCTCATTGCGTGCGTTCTGGACGGCATGGCTCATCTTGGCACGTTCTTCATCACGTTCGTTCTGGATAGTGTGGCTCATCTCGGCGCGCACTTCGTCTTTTGCATCCTGTATCATGCCGTCGATGGCATTGTTCATCTCGGCGCGTACTTCGTCTTTTGCATCCTGTATCATGCCGTCAATGGCATTGTTCATCTCGGCGCGTACTTCATCTTGTGCATCTTTGATCATTCGCAGAATGAGGGCTTTCGGGTAGATGGGAGTGGCCAGCTTCTATGGTAGGGTGGCCGTTCCCATCTGTCCGGAAACTGTTGTGGAAGATGATTTTTGGATAGTATGACAGAAATTATAAACTATACTAAGGAGTAAGGAAAATGATATTCAAGGATAGGAACGAAGAGAAGGAAGGATTTCTTGATAAATGCCGCAAGAGGATGAAGCAGGCAGCACGAGTGGCAATGGCGGTGGCTGTTGGAGGATGCTTGTGGGGGCAAGGGGAGGTTGGATTTGCTGGAACAGATTATTTTTTTAGTAATCCGCCTTCGGGGAATGAAATAAATTTTGATGAGAGCGGATATCACAGTAATAACACTCCTCATATAGTGCATAACATAACGTCTGCAATTTCTATAATGAACTATGATACAACCACGGGTTCTTACACTGATAATGATGTTTCAAACAATAATCTTACTATCAACGGAGGAACTTATGATAGCGTTACAATAAATTCTAACAAATTCAATGGCAAAGGGGGAAATGATTGTAGCAATAATAATATAATTATTAACGGGGGTACAGTGAGGGCGGCTTTTGCAGGCCTTGCAAGCAGTATTAATATTAATACAAATAATATCTATGAGACTGAGAATACGTGGAGTAATGGAAACACTATAACCATTAATGATGGTACGGTAGGTTATGCCTCTGCTAATACAATAAATGTTTATGGTGGCTCCATAAAAGATAGCAATGTAGTTTCTGATAGTGCTGGCTATACAGGTTGCATAGTTTCTACTCCTGATTCAAGAACAGCAGGAGAAATCAATATTTATAATGCTCCTGATTTATCAGAAGCATTAATCGAAGCTAGTAATGTAGTTACATCTTATCATCAACATGATGGATCTAATAGTGTCACAACGATAAGTGGTGCAACATTAAATATTCATACCAAAGATTTAACTGCAAAAAATATACACGGATTCAATAATGTTAATTTCTATCTTCCTTCCAATATAAAAAATGGCGATACCATATTGACTCTTACGGGATATACTTCAAACGTAAATGGCATCAATTATGACTATCTCACTACAAATCTTTCCGATACCACTATTCGTGCCGGTGTAGAAGGTAACGCCAATCTTTCCACAGGTGACAAGATAACATTAATAAAAAACGAAAATGGTCTTATCACGAACGGAACTTCCTATGGCACGCTTTCCGAAGGTGTGTCTCTGGATTATGAAATGACCGTAGAACAGGAAGATAATACGAGCATTGTTGCAAAGATAGGCACTGTTGCACCAGGGGCAGGGGAGAAAACTGCCGGTCTTATAACGTCTTCTTCTCGTTCCTCCCTCAATCCCCAAACCAACTTTCTACCCAAGCCTCTTCTCAGCACTTCTACCCTTACCTTGCAGGGGACGGATCGCCTTCTTGACTGGCTTCCGCCCGAGGATTTTTCGGTAGGGGATGAAAAGTCCGGGACGCAGGAGGAGGAAGCGGAAGAAAATACAGGAACGGCGGCGTCGGATGGCGGCGGGCAGATTATTGCCAATGCAGGGGTCAGCAGCATGCGCATCAAGACCGGGGCCAATTCCTATATGAACAACCATAGTGGCGGTTTTGATGTCGGCATGGCCCGTACCATCAGGAACCGCCATGGCAGGCTCATTTTTGCCCCCATTGTGGATTATGGTTCCGGTACCTATGATGCCTATACCGACGATGGGCGGAAAATGCATGGCTGGGGCAGTACCAAGTATTGGGCGGGTGGCATGATTGCCCGCCAGATCAATGACAACGGGATTTACTACGAGGGAAGTTTCCGTGCGGGGCGTACGACTTTGGATTTTTCCTCGGATGACTTCCTCATTCAAGGGAATCCGACCTATGAGCACTATGATACTTCTGCGCCCTTCTTTGCAGGGCATCTCCGTGTCGGCAGGGTCTATCAGATTGCCCGGAACAATCAGCTCCATCTTTACGGCATTTATTCTCATACCCACCAGAACGGCATGACGGCGCATCTCTCTACGGGGGAGACATACAATTTCAGCGCCGTGGACAGCGGGCGTCTGCGTATCGGAGCCAGGTTGAGTTGGCAGAAGAAGAAAACCCAAAGGTTTTATTCGGGGCTTGCTTATCAATATGAGTATGCTACGGGAGTTTCGGGAACTTATCGTGGGCGTTCCACGGATTCCTCCGGGATTCATGGGAGCAGTGTCATGCTGGAACTGGGATGGCAGGTGAAGCCGTCGGAGCGTTCTTCTTGGATGGTGGACGTAGGAGCCGTGGGCTGGGTCGGCCATCAGAAGGGCGTGGCCTTCCAAGTGCAAATGAAGAAGGCATTTTGATGGTGGCCGTTTCCATTTGCCCGGAACAATGGAAAATTAGGGCAAAGAAAACCCCGCCGGGGCTGCCCCGGCGGGGAAGAGCTTTCAATCAAAGCTGCGGAAGGTAGGCGGCACGCTCCGGCGCAGGAATCTTTAGTGCTTCCATTGCCTGTTGTGCCGTCAAATGGAGGGATTCCATCAGGTTGCGGATATTGTTTACACGCTCTTCATCGAGTGCGTTTTGGACGGCATGGCTCATCTTGGCGCGTTCTTCATTGCGTGCGTTCTGGATAGCGTGGCTCATCTCGGCGCGTACTTCGTCCTGTGCATCTTTGATCATATCGTCAATGGCTTTGCACATGTCAATTTCCTCCTCGTCTGTTGGGTATTCCAGGCGCATTCCCGCCAGGATATTCAATAGGTTTGCGGCATCGCGGCTGATTCGCTTGAACTTTATTTCCTCGTGGAGCAATCCTCGCAATGCCCTTTTATCCATGGAGTGCTTGAGGTACAGCATGACCTCCCGGAGTTCGCTGTGGAACAAGTCGGCGGATTTGCCCGTGAGGTTTGCAGGGGCGATCAGGTTGATGCGGTAATCCGGGATGTAGCGTAGGAGCTCCGGCGTTTCGTCATTCAGCATTTCGTGGAGGCTCATGGGAGCGTTCCAAGGCTCCGGGCTGAAGCATACCACCAAGGTAACGACGGGGCGTAGACGGTCTCTTCGATGGAAGCCGGAGAGGAATTCCCCGGAGGTGACGGGGGGCCCGTCCTTTTCTCTTCGGTGGTATGCGGCGGTTTTCTGGACTTGCACGGCATATTGCAGGCTATCGTAAAGCATATTGCGGACGGGCATGGCGTAGTGGATGTCCGACTGGTTCTCAATCCCAAGAAGGAGGTAGGCCGCATGCCCATCTTCCATGATGGTGCAGGATTTCAGGATGTCGCGGAAACGCTGCACGGGGAGTTCGATGCCGTCCGTTCCATAGGGCAGGGCAATGGAGGCAGAGTCCAGTTCCCGGAGGTTTTCCGGCTGGATGATCTGCTTGCCTCCGTAGAGGAAGAAGTTGAAGGCATCCGCAAAGATGACGGGATTGCTCATGTAGGATTTTGTTATGGTATCTTTTGGTGTAGGCAATAGGACAGCTCCTTTCTCCATGGTCTTGTCTCTATTGTAATCGGTTGCAGGGAGATTTTCAATAGGAATCGCTCCATGTCTCGTAAGAAGAAGGTGTCTTAAAATGATTACACTAAATAAAAACAGCTTCATGAGGAGCTGTTTAGCGTTATTGCTCGTTGCTTCTGTGTCTTCAAGCTCGGAAGCCTATGCGTTTCTAAATAAAACAGTAAATATTTCAAGCAACAGAAAAGCACTTAAGCCATCCTTTCCCACAGCCTCCCGGGAGCTTTTCCTTCAAGCATACCTTGCCTATAGCGAGGCAAGGCCCGTAGGGGCATTGGGGAAGGGGAGCGATCCTTATGCCAGGGCTATTCATGCCATTGCCCAGGCAGTGGCTATGGAACCTGAGAATGTGGACTATCTGTTTCTGGCCTCGCAAATCTATCGGGGCAAGGGCGGCATATCCATGGCGAAGGACTACTTCCTTCGTGCCGAAAAATTATTGCAGGAACGAATCAAGGCAGATCCGGAATCCATCGGTACGAACCTCGACTATGCCATTCTTTGCTATGCGGGGGATGCTCGTTACTGGAAAGAATGTGATGCCTATCTCAAAAAGGCTCAGGTGCAGGCGAACCGTGTCCTTTCCCTCTGCAAGAAGCGTGAGGGGGATGAGGGTGTGCGGATTCCTATGGCCTGGGCGTATCTGGTGAAGGGGAATGCAAAGGAGTGCGAAAAAATCCTGTCCTCTTCGAAGCTTCCTGCAACAAGATTTTATCTCGATTTGTATAAGGATACAGTGAAGAAGGGGAAATGGTTCTGGCCCGCCAAGGATCCCGGCAGGGAATTGCTGCTGTATTACATGACCGATGGTGGCCGATATTTGCTTCCATAGTGAAAAAAATTGCTTTTTCTGGTATACTTATGCTATATGTGTGAGGTGGTGAATACCATAAAAAACGTGATAGTTGATGATATCGTATTTGAATGGGACGATGAAAAGAATGAGATCAACAAACGAAAGCATGGAATAAGTTTTGAGGTTGCTCTATATGTATTTGCAGATGAAAATCGGTTGGAAGAATATGATGAAAAACATAGTGACGAGGAAGATAGATATATTTCTATCGGTTTCGTGAATGGTGTTTTGGTTGTGGTTCATACGGATGATATCGGGGTCATAAGGTAAAAGATGTTCACCTAATACCCCAGATAGTGAAAACAGTTATCAATTAATTCGTTTAAAAAACCC